>CAVKTH010000013.1:0-27579 GCA_963659495.1 Bacteroidaceae bacterium
AATAGGAGGAATAAGATGTTGAAGAGTATGAATTTTTTAAGAGGAAAGAGCTGGGGGAAAACAAAAGTAGGCACTAAGTTTGCGTCTCTGGCACCTGTCATTCTAGGCCGTGACGCACAGTCTGTGCCTAGAATCTTGTGGCAACAAGGCTCTAACCTAGTCAATAAATTAGCCTTATTATTGCATAAGTGCTGGTTGAGAGAAGATTCTTGGGATAAACCCAAGAATGACTGGTGCCGGGGACGTTGGTTTTGTGCTTTTTCCCAATCTGGTCGTTCCATGATAGAAATGCTCGGCGTGCTGGCGATTATCGGCGTATTGAGCGTTGGCGGTATCGCTGGATATTCCAAGGCTATGGAGAAATATAAATTAAATAAAGTGCTGAACCAATATTCGCATTTGCTGCAGGGGCTGATAGAATACGGCGGAAAAATGCGTAATTCCGGCAATTATGACGTACAGCTGGGCGATGCCGTAAATGCCATTGGTTTAATTCCATCAACTTGGCATTATCTGAATAGCAGCGGCTTGCAGAATTTTCAGGATGATATCGGAAATACTGTGCATATTGTTTCGCGCGAGGGCGATTTGGTTTTTAATCTAAGCTTGCATGCAAATGATGCGCAGTTTTCCTCCAAAACCTGCGTAAACTTTTTTCAGTATATTTTTCAGCCGCTTCATGGTACATTTAAACGTATTGTTATGTTTGATATGCACGGTGTAAACCAAAACCAATGGTATTTCGGCGATTCTCTTTGCAATAATTACAACTGCCTTAATAATATGACGCTCAGCGCCATGCATGATGCTTGCGGATATTGCGCCGAGCGTGAAGGCTCCGGCTGTTTTTTGGTTATTCAGTTTTAGCTTCTGCCGCCGGCCGTTTAGAACATCATCAAATTGTATTTAAGGTTTGATTTTACTTCATCCGGTCCGTTGCGGTAATCGCCTTGATATGACAATGTATAGCTGTAAATCAAAAATCCGTATGGATTCAGCAAACGGTCTTCCGGTTTTTTGAAACGTAAATCGCCGTCATAGCCTACGCGCAGCGTTGCCCGCCATACGTCTACCTTAGGCTTTGGATTATCGCGGGTAATATCGTAGGTTTTAAATTGCACCATCCACATAGAGCGCGACACACGCTTGGTCCAGTCTATTTCTATGTAGCGCTGCAGTCCGATGCTTTTAAACTGCTGGTCGGCGGTTGCGGCGTCTTTTTGCAGAAATTCTTCAAAAACGTCATCGGTTGAATACCAATATAAAATGGAGTTTTTACGCCAGCGCTCTTTAAGCTCGGCATAATCTTCCGTCACGGTATAGCGCAAAACCATATAGTCGCGGATATATTGCTCGGCAATCAAATCGCTGGCAAAGTAGTAGCGCTCGTCGCGTTCCATAATTTCCAGCTGGCTGGTGTCTTTATTCATCACAAAAAGCCGCGGCTGCACATGCTGTTCGGGCAAAATCAAATAAATAATGCTGGCGATAACCATATTGACGCAGATGCTGAGGCATGTCACCATTACCAAAAAGCGCGAGGTCCACAAATAGCGGCGTTCTGGAAAAGCATCTACATGGACGCGCTCCGGAAAATATCCCAAAACATCGGGAGATTCTTTTTCTTTATACTTAAATAAAGTGCCTATAATTGAAACCATGGCAGTTTTTACCTCAAATTTCTGTTTACTTTAATAATATAAGCAAAAGTGTAACAAAATGTTAATTTTTTGAGATTATTATCAGGGCAGAATAACTGAAGTATACTTTAAGGATGTAACCATGAAAAAACTGTTGTTTTTGATGATGAGTTTTTTAGCAGCTGCCGGCTGCACCGAAAAAGATTCGTCATATACCAACGGACCGGACGCCGCTTATTATTCCGACTGGGACAGAGCCGTCCGCTATGACGTTGATATGCAAAACATGTATGCCAACACTCCGCTTAAACTGGAAAAGCCTATTGATATGTATATGTCTATGGCCTTGGCGCTCAAATATAACTATACCGGACGCATGATACGCTATCAGGAAAGTTTGGTAAAAGCCGGAAAGTCTGCCTATTCGCAGCTGCCGGAAATTGCCTCTAACGCCGGATATATCAACACCAACAGCAATGAACATATCAGTCCGGACTTGAAAGTTGCGTGGAACGTTTTGGATATTTCTACTTTATATTATATGAATTCCTCGCCGGAATTTACCAAAAGCGTTGCCGTTGAGCAAAGCCGCAAGGTAATTCAAAACATTGTGCAGGAAGCCCGTGTTTTATATTGGAAAGCTTTGACTGCTCAGCGCCTGATTCCGGTTATTGACGATACAATAGAGCATATTACTCTGGATGTGGACGAAATGAATGCCAAAGCCAAAGAATTGGCCGTGCAGGGGCAGAATCCGTCTACTGATGAATTGGTTAAAAAACGCAAATACATGGAAGCGGTTAAAAAGCTTTCTGCGCTGAAACGCGATATGGAAACCGCGCATGAACGTCTGGCTTCTCTCATGGGGCTGCATCCGGCTACCCAGTTTACGCTGGTGGGCAAGGAATACGGCAACTTTGCTCTGCCGGAAATAAAATCAAATCTTTCTCGTTTGGAGTGGCTGGCTCTGACCAACCGTCCGGAGCTGAAAGTTCATGACTTGCTGACAAACGGCGATGACTTGGAGCTGATTATTTCTAACTTCCGCGATGATAACGGCAGCGGCTATAAAAACAGCCCGAACACCTATAATCAAAAATGGTGCAATGCCGCTAAAGAAGCTTCTATGCAGGTTTATGAAGATACCAGAGCCGGCGTAAGCCAGCAGACAATGACGGCTTTGCGCCGCCAGCGCATGACTTCGCTGATTTTGAATCAGGTATACATCGCTTGGGCGCGCTATACCTCGGCAACCGAAGACTATCAGATTGCCTATGAAATTGCCGGAACTTCTGAAAATATTGCCGAAGATGTAACTTCCGCCAACGGCAGTCAGGCCGAAAAGAGCCAGCTTGAAGCCGCCCGCGCTATTGCCGACGAAACCAAAGCTTCATTGGCTTATGTTGATTTGCAGGATGCTTTAGGCGCATTATATGCCACTATCGGCTTGGATGCGGTTCCTTATTATATGTTAAACGAATCTCCGTCTAAAATCGCTATTGCTTTGCGCGACAGCCTGAACAAATGGCGCAAAGGCGAATTTATTCCGGATAACCGTCCGTATTTGATGGATATTCCGAGCCGTCGTCCGCCGGTTAACCTGTCTTCCGAAAAACTGCTGCCGGATGTAACGTTTGAAACCGGCCAGCATATAAAGATTCCGGTTCCGGATTCGGTATTTGATAAAATGGGCTGGAAAGCTGGTACATTTACCACCAAAGCCGGTTTAATAGACGATTCGCCTTTGCCGAAATGGCTGAAATATAATCCGGCGACCCGCTTGTTTACCGGTATGGCAATGCCTAAAGACGGCGGCGTATATCCGATAAAGATTTATGCGCTGGATAAAAATAATAACATTGCTTATCTGACCTTTAAGCTGACGATTATTGAAGTTTATGTACCGTCAATTAAAGTACGCGGGCTTAACCGCACCCGAAAAGCAACGGTTATGAAACGCTGCACAGGCAATCAATGCACGGACGAGACTCTGGACGATGTTCAGGTGTTTGCTCCGGTCAGATAATTGAACGGTGTGTCTATCAAAAAAAAGTCCGCATTTCTGCGGACTTTTTTAGTTAGGGAAAATGCCGGATTTTTGTTTTTAAGAAAATTACCCTTGCGACTCCTTTTTATAAGAATGATATTGTAGCAGCGAGCCTGGAACATAATTTAAAATTTTCTGAATCAAATTGTTATGCGTAACCTACTGATTCACAGTATAAGAAATATATCCCATCCGCAGGGGCTTAATCCACAAGTTATATACATGTTAAAAAAAATTTTTATCCGTAAAATTAAACAGTTATCTGAAATGTATCAAAAGTTAACATATTTTTACTTGTCGGCAGCGGCGGAAATTTTCTAGTATGTATCTAACAAATCAAATGTACTTTGTTAGCAAATAGAAAAAGTTGGGTATACTATATATTGTTTGTTTACATTTTATTCATACTATATGTAGTATAACACCAATCAATATTTGATAACGCTAAAGGGAGAATTTTATAATGGGTACAGAACAGACCGCCAAAATGAATAAAATAGACACTAAAGTAGAAAGCATTACTAAGCGCGACGGGACTTTAGCTCCGTTTGATGAAAGCAAAATTTATAATGCTATCTTAAAAGCCGGCGTTTCTACCGGAGAGTTTGATGAATCTGACGCTTGGCTTTTGACTGCTCAGGTCATGAAAGTCATCAACCACAAATTTACCGAGTCTCTGCCGTCTATTGAGCAGATTCAGGATATTGTTGAGCAAGTGCTGATTTCTGCCAACTATTTTGCTACGGCTAAAGCTTATATTCTGTACCGCGACAAACGCAACCGCATGCGTTCTGACCACAAAGTTATGGTAGATGTTGAAAGCTCTATCAACGAATATCTGGAAAAATTGGACTGGCGTGTTAACGCTAACGCCAATCAGGGCTATTCTAACGGCGGTTTAATCTTGAATGTTTCCGGTAAAGTTACAGCTAACTATTGGCTGAGCCATGTTTATCCGGCAGAAGTCGGCGAAGCTCACCGCAACGGCGATATTCATATTCATGATTTGGATATGCTGGCTGCATATTGTGCCGGCTGGTCTTTGAAAAACCTTTTAAAAGAGGGCTTTAACGGCGTAAAAGGCAAGTCCGAAGCCAATCCGCCGAAACACCTTTCTTCAGCTGTCGGTCAAATGGTTAACTTTATGGGAACTCTGCAAAACGAATGGGCCGGCGCTCAGGCTTTCTCTTCGGTTGATACCTATTTGGCTCCGTATGTCAGAAAAGACAATTTAACTTATGATCAAGTTAAGCAGTCTATCCAAGAATTAGTTTATAACTTAAACGTTCCGTCCCGCTGGGGTTCGCAGACTCCGTTTACAAACTTTACTTTTGACTGGGTTTGCCCAGAAGACCTGCGCAATCAGCATCCGTATATCGGCGGCCATATTGCCGGTCACGATGAAAACTATATGCCGATTATTGAAGGGCAGGAAGAAATGCCTTTCACTTACGGCGATTTGCAAAAAGAAATGGATATGATTAACCGCGCCTATATTGAAGTTATGATGGCCGGCGATGTTTTGGAACGTCCGTTTACTTTCCCGATTCCGACTTATAATATGACGCCGGATTTTCCGTGGGACGATGAAAAATCTCAGCTTTTGTTTGAAATGACGGCTAAATACGGCATGCCTTATTTCCAAAACTTTATTAACTCTGTTTTGAAACCGGGGCAGATTCGTTCTATGTGCTGCCGTCTGCAATTAGACTTGCGCGAGTTGCTGGCTAAAGGCAATGGCTTGTTCGGTTCGGCAGAGCAAACAGGCTCTATTGGCGTGGTAACATTCAACTGCGCACGCCTAGGCTATATGTTCAAAGGCAATGAGCAAGCTTTGTTCGCCCGTGTTGACGAATTGATGAATATTGCCCGCACTTCTCTGGAAATCAAGAGAAAAGTTATTCAGCGCCTGATTGACAACGGCTTGTACCCTTATACAAAACGTTATTTGGGAACTTTGCGCAACCACTTCTCAACTATCGGCGTAAACGGTATCAATGAGATGATTCGCAACTTTACCAATGACGAGCATAATGTTGCCGACGAATGGGGCAAGGCTTTTGCTGAAAAGTTCTTGGACTATATCCGCGGCTGCTTGGTAAAAATTCAAGAAGAAACCGGTCATATGTATAACTTGGAAGCTACTCCGGCAGAAAGCGCTACCTACCGCTTTGCCCGCGAAGATAAAAAACGTTTCCCGGGAATTATTCAGGCCGGCACTAAAGAAGACCCTTATTACACTAACTCTTCGCAATTGCCGGTGGGCTACACCGATGATCCGTTTGAAGCCTTGGATTTGCAGGCTACTTTGCAGTCTAAATACACCGGCGGAACCGTATTGCACCTTTATATGAGCCAGCGTATTTCTTCGGCTAAGGTTTGCGGCGAACTGATTAAAAAAGTTTTGACCAACTACCGTCTGCCGTATATCACAATTACTCCGACTTTCTCTATTTGCCCGAAGCACGGTTATTTAGCCGGCGAGCATAAGTTCTGCCCGCTTTGCGATGAAGAGAAGAAAGCCGCAAAATTGAAAAAATTAAAAGCCAGCAATGCTGCCTAACTTTATGAAAAAATTTATTTAAGGAGATAAAACTATGGAAAACACTATTAAAATTGAAGATATCAAATTAAGCGATGAAGAAAGACAGCCTTGCGAAATCTGGACCAGAGTTATGGGCTATCACCGTCCGGTTTCTGAATTCAATAAAGGCAAAAAGTCTGAATACTATTCCCGTAAATGCTTCTGCGAAGAAAAAGCTGTAATGTATCTGGATAACGATTGCGGCTGCGCTTTGGCGGCAGAATAAAAAGCAGACGCTTATGGCTTCTGATTTATTAAGAATCGGCGATATTGAAAAATTCAGTATCGTCGATTTTCCAACTAAGATAGCTGCTGTTGTTTTTATGCAGGGCTGTCCGTGGCGCTGTCCGTTTTGCTATAACTCTTCTTTGCAAAACCCAAACAGCAGCGACAATACCGGCTGGGATAAGCTTATTCACTTGCTGGAACACCGCAAAGGCATTTTAGACGCGGTTGTATTCAGCGGCGGCGAACCGCTGATGCAGAGCAATTTGCCGCAGGCTATGGATGAGGTTAAAAATATGGGATTTATAGTCGGTCTGCATACCGGCGGCTATAATCCGGAAGCCTTAAAAAAGGTTATAAATAAAGTGGCGTGGGTTGGAATGGATATTAAGGTGCCGCTGGAAACTGAGCGCTATTCCAAAGTTACCGGCTGCCCGACGCCGATTGGCAATATTAAAGAAAGCCTGCAGATTTTGCTGGACAGCGGCGTCCATTTTGAATGCCGCACCACCTGCGACCCGCGTATTTTGGATATTGCCGATATCTATAAAATTGCAGATGTGCTTTCGGCTTTAGGTGTGCAGGAATATTATTTGCAGAAATACCGCCCGATACCGGAAGACAAAACCACTCAGGAAGCGGATTGCGATAAGTTCTTTAACGATTCGGAATTGCTGAATTATCTGAAAGCTAAGTTCAAAATTTTTGATGTGCGTAAATAAAAAGGGGCTGTAAAGCCTCTTTTTTGCATGTCGGTATTTATAAATTACTTTACATTTTAAGACAATTTTGTTACCATAATAAACGGATAGGCGATAGTCTGTCTGGGGTGTGAGAACCTCTTTAAGACACGTCGTAAAGGACGTTAAATACCTTCTGGTCTTGCTGGCCGGAAGGTAGCAGAATAGGCTATGTTATAGCTAATATGCTACACTATATTTGTCTTAAATAGTTCTCAACTTCCGGTCGCTTCTTGAGCGGCTTTTTTGTTGTAATTTCAAAATGAAAGGAAGTTGTTATGAATAATAATCAATCTGGCCGCAGCATGATAGAAATGTTAGGAGTACTTGCTATAATAGGCGTGTTATCAGTCGGCGGTATCGTCGGATATTCCAAAGCGATGGAAAAATTTAAACTGGATAAGGCTACCGATGAATATACGCATATTATTTTCGGTCTCTTGGAACATTTGGATGATATCCGGAAAATAAGCGACAGCAGCAGTACAGTCTATGGTTTGGTAGATTTAGCCAACGGACTGAATCTAATTCCTCCGACCTGGCAGCATACCGGTAATATGGAAAGTTTTGAGGTTAATGATGCTTATGGCAATCTTGTCCAGCTGCATAGCCGCAGCAAACGTTTTGTGGTTGACTTATTTTTAGGCGGAACGGAAAGTACAGATGAAGGACGGTTTTCAAAATCATTTTCGCCGAAATTATGTGTATCTTTATTTCAAAATCTGGCAATTCCTTTGCATTCGTCCGTAAATATTGTCAATACTTGGCAGCTGGGAAAAGGCGGAATATATTACCGCGGCGATGCCTATTGCGGCGGCAACACGCCTTGCGTGGCAAATATGACCTTACAGGAGATTAAAAATGCCTGTGAGATATGCGACGGCACAAATATCTGCTGCATAACATTAGAATTTTAATGTTCTATTTCAGCCTGAGCCGGTTTATTGTGCATACGGGTTGTCGGACTTGCGTACGGTAATTCTAATCGGTACGCCGCCTAAATTAAACGTATCGCGCAGGCTGTTAGTCAGATAGCGCAGATATGAATCCGGCAGCCCCTCCGGATTGCTGGAGAAAATAAAAAATGACGGCGGACGCGATTTAGCTTGGGTAATAAACTTAAGCTTAATACGGCGCTTATTTTTGCCCAGCGGCGCCGGATTCTGCTCCTGCACATCCGAAAACCATTTATTCAGAGGCGCAGTCGGAATGCGGGTGTTCCAGCGGTCGTAAACTTTCAGCACGGCGCTCATCAGCTTATCCAGTCCCTCTTTTTTGAGGGCGGAAATTGTTACAGTCGGTACGCCGGCAACTTGGGTTAGTGAGGTCATAAGTTTATAATTCAGCTGTTCCAGCGCTTCTTTGCGGTTAGCAATATCCCATTTATTAACAGCAATTACCAAGGCGCGTCCCTCATCTATCACGCGGCGGGCAATGGTTAAATCCTGCTTTTCCAATACTGCATCGGCGTCTAAAACCAGCACCACAACCTGAGCCATATCTGCGGCGTATTTAGTGCTTTCCACCGACATTTTTTCCAGAGAATTTTTAACTTTGGACTGACGGCGCAGACCGGCGGTATCTACCAGATTAAATTTGCGCCCTTTCCATTGCCAGCTTGTAGTTATGGCATCGCGGGTCATGCCGGCTTCCGGACCGGTCAGCATGCGCTCATCGTCTAAAAGCGCATTGACTAAAGTAGATTTTCCCACGTTCGGACGTCCGACAAAGGTCAGCTGTATCGGACGCTTGTTCGCTTCTTCAACCGAAAAATCTTCGGGAATCTGTCCGATAGTCACCGCTTTAGGTTCAGCATCCGCTTTTTTATTCTTTTCATCTTCCGCTTCATGCAGGCAAGTGTATAAATCTTCAAAGCCTAAGCCGTGTTCAGCCGAAAAAGGTATCGGTTCGCCTAAACCTAGTTTATAGGCTTCGTAAATTCCGTCTTCATGCTTTTTGCCCTCGCATTTATTAGCCAGCAAAATAACCGGTTTATGGGTTTGGCGCACCAAATCGGCAAATTGCTCGTCATAGGGCTGCACACCGGCGCGGGCGTCAAATAAAAACAGGCAGACATCAGCTTCGGCAATCGCCGTTTGCGTTTGCTTCCACATCCTGCTTTCCATGTTGTCTGTGGTAGAATACTCATAGCCGGCGGTGTCTATCAGCTGCAGTTCCAAATCTCTGAATTTTGCCGGAGCCATTTTTCGGTCGCGCGTAACGCCGGGCATATCGTGGACAATAGCCAGTTTTTTACCGACCAAGCGGTTAAATAATGTAGATTTTCCAACGTTCGGACGTCCGATAATGGCAACAGAAAGCACGTTATATCTCCTTATTTATAAGCAATCAAATCGGCTCCCGCCGTTACAAAAAACACATATCCGGCAGCGGCAATCGGGGCCGAGTTTAATTTTTCATCCAAGTCCACCGTGTTTAAAAGCTTGCCGGTTTGCGGCATATAGGCATAAACCGTGCCGTTAGACAGCGCCACAATCAAGCGTCCGTCCAGCATTATAGGGTTAAAAATCATGACATCAGCCGGTTTTTTGCCCAAGTTTACCGGCGTAGCCCACAGAATATCTCCGTTTTCTCTGTTTACGGCCAGCAAGTCGTTGGTGTTAGACACCACATACAGAGTGTTGCCCACCAAAAGCGGCGTGTTAACGCTGCCGACTTCTTTTTCCCACTTGCGGGAACCGCTGCGCAAATCTATAGCTGTCAGAATGTTGGCATTGCCGACGGCATATACGGTTTCGCCCTCAATAACCGGAGCTGCTTTTACCGTGTCTAAAAATGTTGAAGAATAGGCCTGACGGTTTGAAATTAAAACATCCGACCACAGCGGAGTGCCTAAAGAGGCGTTAAAAGCCTGAATTTCGCCGTTAGAAAAACCGGTAACCACCATGTCTAAATCTGCAGAATAAGCCGCAGGAGCTCCGCCGACTAAAGTTGTGTTTTCAAGTGAAATATCATATTTCCATTGCTCGTCGCCGTTTTTAGCATTAAGCGCATAAAATTTGTTGTCAACACTCTGCACATAAACATTGCCGTTTGCCGCCATCGGGGCAATACGCAGCGGAGTCTGCAGCGATTTGTTCCACAAAATCTCGCCTTTTTGCGCATTTACGGCATAAATTGCGCCGTATCCGGTTGTAGCGTAAACAACGCCGTTATTGATGGCAATACCGGCGCCTTTTAACGCTGTATCGTCAACATTGTCGTTTTTAGAATGCAGCTGCAATTTCCATACTAAATCGCCGTTTTTAATATCAAAGGCGCTGAGCCGTCCGGCTGCATCTAATGTATAAACTTTGTTTTTTGCCGCCAGAGGTTTAGAAATCAAAAATTCCCGCTTGGAACTGCCTTTGCCGAAGCTGCTGCTCCATTGTTTTTGAAAAGCTGTGCCGACTTTAAAATTGTTCTGTACATGCTGAGCGTTATAGCCCTCCTGCTGCCAGTCCGAATTTGCCGTAGCTGCCGGAATGATGATTTTACCGGCAGCGGAAGCTACATCGGGTTTTATGGCGGCTACAGGGTCAAGCACCGAAAGCCGCTCGCCTTTAGGCAGTACTTTGTCGCTTGAGCAGGCGCAGACCGCCAGCACAGCTGCGGCACTCGCCAGAAGTTTTATATTTTTGCTCAACATTT
Source organism: Bacteroidaceae bacterium (assembly GCA_963659495.1). Taxonomy (GTDB): domain Bacteria; phylum Pseudomonadota; class Alphaproteobacteria; order RF32; family CAG-239; genus RUG410. The sequence goes on from CAVKTH010000013.1 coordinate 10,888, forward strand.
AATCACCTATATAAAATTTATTCGGCGCTGTTTTCAGCAGAATTTAAGGATGACATCATTTCCTGAACCTTAGACTTAAAGCTGTCCGGCAAATCTTTTACGGTCAGCAGCTTGCTGTAAATATCGCGGGCTGTCTGCAAATCGCCCTCGCGGATAGCAGCCATTGCCAGCAAATCGTTAGCTAACGGAGTCCAAGAGTTGTTAGCATCCAAAACCGGCTTCAAAAGGTCGGTAAGCTCTTGTTTTGACATGCTATCAACTTTATAAGTTGCATATTTAATCAAAGCAATCTGACGGACTTCGGAGTTTACCTGAGTGTCCTTAGACAGACCGTCCAGCATAGCCAAGCCCTCGTCGTTCTTTTGCTGTTCCAACAGCAAATTAGCAATTTGCAGGCGGGCAAAGTCGCCGTAAATGCCGTGGTCGTTCTGATTGATTTTCTGTAGAGCGGCAATCATGGCTTCCGGATCTTGCTTGCGGGCAGAGTCCATGTAGGCTTCTGTCGTCATCTGATTGTGCTGCAGGCGCCAGTTTTTGATGCGTTCAAAAGAAACCGCACCGCAGACGGCAATTACAACAATAGCTATAATTGCCAAACCGTAGCGGTTCCACAGTTCTTTGAAGTTATCGTTTTTTACTTCTTCGCTGACTTCGTTAATAAAAGCATCGGTTAAATCCGGATTTACATCGGCCTTGGCCGCCGGCGCAGCTGCCGGTTTATTGATTTTTTCTGCTTTAGGCGCCGTATTTTTTTTAGCAGCCGGTTTTCTTACTTTTTTTACTGTATTTGTCATAATTTTATCCCCATAAAATCAAAATTTATACTATCAATAGCAAATATTGCGCGATAAAGCAAATTATTTTATTAGTCCTGTCTAACAATTTCACGAATAATATAGCCGCGGACCCAGCGCAAATCATCTACCGGCATATTTTTGCCGAACACCATGCTGCGGTCATGCGATATAACCGAAAGATAATAGCGGTCGGTTGTCGGATTATGCCCTACATCTACCGCTTCTATCTGATTTTTAGGCAGAAATTCGGCATCCATCCGCAAAAACATGATGTTATGTCCTAAGATAATATCGCGGTTTGTTACAATCAATACGTCTTTGCTGAAAATTGAAATAACTGAAAACAAGACGATAGCAGTGCAAAGAGCTAAAATCGTGCTGTACCACCAGATCCCCATAAACGACAGCAATACGGAATGAAAATATATAAGAGCAGCGGCGGCTGTGCCGATAAATATCACGCCCAAACAAGCCAGCAGGCTGTAGGCGTCAAAAAACAGATGTTTTTCTTTAACAATTACTTTGTTCTTTTTTACTTTGCATTTTACCGATTCCGGAGCTGTCTGTTCATCTTGATAAAGGGCTTTCAGCTGCCATTTCTTGGCCATTTCTTTCAGCGTTTTTTTCAATTCTTTATGGTTGCGCGAAACTAAGCCTTTATCAGTCAAAAACAGAGCCGGCATTTTGAGCTTTGCCGCATAATATTCCCAGATTTTGCGGATATTCCGTCCGCTGGTGCTGATATACAGCGGAATACGTTTGTTTTTGTCGGCATGGTATAATTCTATAATATAGCGGTTGCGGTTGATTAGTCCCAGCTGATAATATTCAACCTTAAAAAGCACGCCTAAATAATTATATAAATCTTCAGTTTCAATTTGCTTTTCGCCGAACAGCGGCTTGTGAATAATCTTTATTTTGCTGCCGTCAAAAAATATTTTTTTATAGCGCAGCATTCCCATTACGGAAAGGGCGATAATAATCAGCCCGAATAAAAAAACGAATATGTCAAACGAATAGCGCAGCGGGCCTACATCCACATTTCCGCCTTGTTCCGGCAGGTTAAAGCTATAGTCGGCATCAGCCGGTTCAAAAAAATAGGCAGCGGCTTCAAATAACCCCAGAGCGGTAAAAACTAAACCGAACAAAATTCCCCAAACGGCAAGTTTGCAGGGAATGCGGTCTTTTTGTGAAGCCGGCAGTTTTTCTATATCAAACTTGAATTTATAACTATAATGGTCTGGAGCCGTATACGTCATTTTTTTCTCCCGTTATATCAAACGCCTTAAATTTAGCGCAATAAAAAAATTTTTTCATCAATTATTTTAAAATAATGTTGGTTTTTATAATCTTTAAGGCTATTATAGGACAGATTTTATTAAAAATGGTGTAACAAATGCTAAGTTCAAGTATATTTTATTCCGGCTATAACATTTTATTCGGCATTCTGTCGCTGTTTATCGGCATCGGTTCCACTTTTTTGGTGCGGACAGCCAAAGAATTCCGCGGGCTGATACTGTTTCAGCTGGGCGGGCTTGGCATTTTGTTTTTAACTTATCTGGCGCCGAACGAGCATATTTTGTATAAGATCGGGCTGAATTATAATTTTGTGGCTTTTGCCCGTATGATTTTAGCTCTGTTAACTTCAGTTGTCTGGCTGAACGCTGCGGCGGAGCTGCACAGTGAAAAACCGGCAAACCGCGAGGCTTTGACTTTTTATATATCGGTTTGCCTGACTGCCGGCTTATATTATTCATTTATCAGCTACAGCCAAAGTTCGGTTAATATGCTGGATTCTGCCGTGACTTTAATCAGTCTGGCGTTTTTCGGCATTGTTGTTTTGCACCGCTGTGTTTTCAGCTTTAATCTAGGCAATTTTTTATTGTTCTGCTCTGTCTTTATGCTGTGGGGAAAATTGCTGGTTTCGGCCTATTTCTTTAAGTATAACTGGCTGAATTTGAACATTCTGACTTGGTTTTGGCTTTATGTTTATGCGGCGGCGGTTATTTTTTTGAAGCTGCATCTGCAGCAGCAGGATTTGCAAAAAAGCTGGAATACCATAGACAAGCTTAACCTGCAGATTACAGCCATGATAGATTCGTCGCCGTTTCCGATTATCATTTCTAAAATTACCGGCGATAAAATCCTGCTGATAAATAATAAGGCGGCTGAGCTGTTCGGCTTTACTAAAAAAGAATGCAGCTATTTTAAAATCAAAGATTTTTTTGTAGATGAAGAAAACCGCAAGACCTTTTTTACTAAATTAGAAAAAGAGCATGAGGTGCAGGACTTTGACCTGATGGTCTGCAATATTGTCAATGCGACGCCGTTTTGGCTTTCGGTTTCGGCAAAGGCTATAGAATATAATAATGAAATGGCTTTGTATATGGCGTTTCAAAACATCACTCTGCGCAAAGCCCGCGAAACAACTCTGCAGTTTCAGGCCGAGCGCGACCCGCTCACATTGGCTTGGAACCGCCGCTATTTTGAAAAACTGGTGCCGGAACGCATTAAAGAAGCCTTAAAAAAACAGCAAAACTTCAGCCTGCTGATGATTGACGCCGACAAGTTCAAAAATGTAAACGATACTTATGGGCATAAAACCGGCGATAAAGTTTTGACCGAACTGGTGGCTTGCTGTCAGAATGATTTGCGCGAAGACGACATTGTCTGCAGATTCGGCGGCGAGGAATTTGTGATTTATCTGGACAATACCAATACTCATTCCGCTCAGGTTGTGGCTGAGCGCCTGCGCCAAAGCATTGCTAATTTAGAAATAGAAAGCGAAAGCGGCGAAAAGTTTCATTTTACCGTCAGCATCGGCGTAGTTTCTTCCGAAAAAACTGTCAGTTTAGATGTGCTGCTGCGGCAGGTTGACGATGCTATGTACTTGGCAAAAAACAACGGACGCAACCGTATAGAAGTTTATGACGAGCAGAAAGTAAAACAAATTATGAAAAATAAATCATCCGGCAAAAGTAAAAATATTCATCCGGTTTTTCAAAATGAGGAAGCCGAAGAAATTTCACTTTTGGATAACTATGAAAACAAAATTTTATAAGGAAAGAAAATGACTTGTCCCTATCAGCAAACCTGCGGCGGCTGCCCTTACCGCAATTTAGATTTCAGCGATTATAAAAAGCTGAAAACCGAACAGTTTGAAAGAGTTTTAAAACAAATAAATCAAGACGGGATAAAAAACGGCGAGGCGGTTTTTATTGCTGACGGAACCCGCCGCCGCGCTGAATTGGCTTTTAAGCATAACCGCGGAAATCTGCAGCTTGGCTTTAATGAAAGCAAAAGCCATGAAATTATAAATATAGAAAGCTGCCCGCTGCTGACCGCTAAAATTAACAAAGTTATTCCGCAGCTGCGCACATTTTTGAGCGAGTTCTGCAATATCAAAGTCACAGAAAAGCTTAAAAATAAAAAATTCCGTACTTATAATATCGGCAGCGGCGATGTTTGGCTGACTGAAGCGGTTAACGGCGTGGATATGCTGCTGGAAATAAACGAGACTTTGGGCTTGGAACACCGCATGGCTTTGTGTGATTTTGCCAACGGCGCCGAAGATATTGCCCGCATTTCGGTGCAAGCCGGCAAGAGCAAGCCGGAAACGGTGATTGAAAAAAGCCGTCCGTATTTGAGCATCGGAGGCTATCAGGTATTTATTCCGTCCGGAACGTTTTTGCAGGCATCCAACGCCGGCGAGCAGGCTTTAATAAGTCTGGTTTTGAAATATATCGGCGATTCGCAGGGGAATATTGCCGATTTGTTCTGCGGTGTCGGCACTTTTTCTTATCCGCTGGCCGCCAACCCTAAAAACAAAATAACGGCGGTGGATTCGTCTGATGAATTGCTGGACGGTTTCCAAAAATCGGTCAATCACAACACCATTCCCAACATCAAAATCAGCCGCAAAAATTTGTTTAAATATCCGCTGGATGCTAACGAATTAAAAGGTTTTGATATTGTGGTTTTTGACCCTCCGCGCGCCGGAGCCGCCGCTCAGACCGCGCAGATTGCCGCTATGCCGGATGCAGATAAGCCGCAAAAAGTTATTGCCGTGTCATGCAATCCGCATACGTTTGTAAATGATGCAAATACATTGATTTCCGGCGGATATCGTATTATAGAGATAACACTCGTTGACCAATTTGTGTACTCGTCGCATAGTGAATTGGTTGCTTTATTTGAAAAATTATAGGAGAAAAAAATGAATACAGAACAGCATAAATTACAGCAAATGGCGAACGCTATTCGCTTTTTGAGCGCTGAAGCCATTGAAAAAGCTAAATCCGGACACCCGGGAATGCCTTTGGGCATGGCCGATGTCGCCGCCGTGTTATTCGGACGCTATATCAAAATCAATCCGGCTGCTCCGCGCTGGTTTGACCGCGACCGTTTTGTTTTGTCGGCAGGTCATGGCTCAATGCTTTTGTATTCGCTGTTTTATTTGCTGGGCTATAACGACATTACTTTAGATGATATCAAAAATTTCCGCCAGCTGGGTTCTAAAACCGCCGGACACCCGGAATACGGACATTTAGCCGGTATTGATATGACAACCGGACCATTGGGGCAGGGAATTTCTTCCGCTGTCGGCATGGCCTTGGCCGAACGCCGCATCAATGCTGAATTCGGCGATGATTTGTGCAATCACTATACCTATGTAATGTGCGGCGACGGCTGCTTGATGGAGGGTATTTCCGAAGAGGCGATTTCTCTTGCCGGTTTGTGGAAGCTGAACAAGCTGATTGTCTTTTGGGACAATAATAATATCACGATTGACGGCACGGTTGATAAAGCTAACGGCACCGATCAAATCGCGCGTTTTAAAGCTGTGGGCTGGAACACTATCGGCGTTGACGGGCGCAATCATGAGGAAATCGCCGCCGCTATTGAGCAGGCGCAGAAATCCGACAAGCCGACTTTGATTGCCTGCAAAACGACTATCGGTTTCGGAGCTCCGCATAAGCAGGGTACATCTAAAGTGCATGGTTCTCCTTTAGGGACCGAAGAGCTGGAAGCTATGCGTCAAAATTTAGGCTGGACGGCGGCTCCGTTTGAAGTTCCTAACGAAATTATGGCGGCTTGGCGTGCGGCTGGTCAGCGTTCGGCGGCTCAGTATGCCGAATGGCAGAAAAAAGCCGAAAACAACCAAAAATTTATTGATTATATCAATGATAAGCTGCCGGCAAACTGGAACAAAGATTTAGACGAGCTGAAAAAGAAAACCATTAAAGAGCAAACCGCTGTTGCCACCCGCAAGGCTTCGCAGCTTTGCTTAGAAAACATTATGGGACGCATTCCGCAGGTTATCGGCGGTTCAGCCGATTTGGCGGCTTCAAACCTGACTTTTGTTGAGGGTATGAAAACCATTACCGCTGCAGACTATGACGGCAATAATGTTATGTACGGCATCCGCGAACACGCTATGGGGGCGATTATGAACGGCATGGCTCTGCACGGCGGTGTTATTCCTTACGGCGGAACATTCTTTGTTTTCTCCGATTATATGCGTCCTTCTATGCGCTTGGCGGCGCTGATGGGGCTGCGCGTGGTTTATGTGCTGACGCATGACTCTATTGGCGTGGGCGAAGACGGACCGACGCATCAGCCGATTGAACATCTGGCTTCTTACCGCTCAATGCCGAATATTTATACTTTCCGCCCGTGCGATGTGGTAGAAACTGCCGAAGCTTGGGAGATTGCTTTGGAGAGTGAAAAAACGCCGAGCATTCTGGCGCTTTCCCGCCAAAGCGTGCCGACTTTGCGCACAGATTCGTCCGAGAATTTGAGCAAGCGCGGCGGCTATATTATTTCTAAGGCGGAGCGTGAACCGCAAGCCACGATTATTGCCACCGGAACAGAGGTTTCTTTGGCTGTCGCTGCGCAAAAACAGCTTAATGAGAGCGGTATCGCTGTAAATGTGGTTTCTATGCCGTGCTGTGAACTGTTTGACCAACAGCCGGAAGACTATAAGCGTTCAGTATTGGGCAGCGCGCCGAGAGTTGCGGTTGAAGCCGCCGCTGTTTACGGTTGGGAACGCTATACCGGCAAAAGCGAAAATGTTATCGGACTAAATAGTTTCGGCGCTTCCGGAAAAGGCGATGAAGTTTACAAACACTTTGGCATTACCGTTGAAAATGTGGTAAAAAAAGTCAGAGAACTGATTTAAGCATTCGCCTCATCTATAAAAAACACCCTTGCCGCCAATCCGGTTCGGGTGTTTTTTAGTATGTAAATTTCTAAAATTGCAAAATCAGCCCGCAGGCAAATGTGCCTTTGCAGTATTTGCAGGCTGAATCTATTTCTGCCAGCGTTATATCTCTTACGCATTTCTTGGTTTTGCCGTCGCAGACCGCATCGCCGTATCTCACAATTCCGCCGGTTAAAGTAACCGAAGTTAAAGCGCTGTGCAGAGGCTGGGCAAGATTTCTATATAATTCAGAGCATAATTTAGAGGGAAAAGTTGCAGAAAAATATCCTCCGTTATCATTTTGTGAATAGCCGCCTAAATACATATCCATAACCAGCAAGCCGGCGCGTGAATATAAGTTTATATCGTTTCCGTACGGGTCTTGCAGCGAAGCGTCAACAATAGTTCCTTTTACTTCAGAAGTCCAAGTCTGCGGTATTAAATTTGCGGCTTTGACCCAAGTTACCAAGCCTATGGCTTTAGAGCTGTTTTCTTGCGTCAGATTTTGAATGTCGCGCATATGTTCCAATAACCCGTATATTAAAAAGCTATATTCTTCCAGCGCTTTGTTTACCTTATATTTTTCCATAGCCTTGGAATAACCGGCGATTCCACCGACAGACAGAACAGCGATTATCGCCAGAACTCCCAGCATTTCTATCATAGAACGGCCTAGCGGGTTTGCCTGTCTGGTCACTACTAGCGCTTTTCTCGCTCGTGTACCTTGTTGTACACGTCGCTCCAAAAGTGCGGCGTATTGACGCACGACATCCAACCCCTTAAATGCGATGTTGTTTCTTTCGGCGTCATTGCGAGGAGTGTAACGACGAAGCAATCCAGAACCCTCGCCCCGAGAGGGAGAGGGTGAGGCGCAAGCCTCGGGTGAGGGGTACTTAAAGAACTTGCAAAAGGTACTAAGCATGCGATCAAAGCACTTATGCAATAATAAGGCTAATTTGTTGACTAAGTCACTACCTTGCTGCCAGAAGATTCTATGCACAAGGCATAGAATGACTGGTGCTAGAGGCGCTAGCCTATTGTTTGTTGCAACACATTTACCCATCACCCGGAGCGTTGCTCCGACCTCTCCCTCAAGGGGCGAGGTTGTAGGTTTGCTTCTGTACTGGTTATTACCGAAAGTGTCAATTTTTCTGCCAAACCCTGCAAAAACGTGCTGAACGGCAGAAAAAGCGCCTATAATCAGATGTTCAGGATTTGCAGAGAGAGAGAGAGACCTTTGCTTAGCTTATTTTTCATCTTTCTTTCCTCTTATTTTAAGTTATTTTACACCTTTATTCTACACCAGCCGCCCTCCATAAGTCAACCGCAAAATCAAAATTCTAAAGTGAGCAGACAATCTTCATTTCCGACAGAACAAGACGTACAAGCCTTGTGTATATCTGATAGTGTCATGTTTGAGAGGCAAATATTGTCATCGCCGCAAAGAGTATCGCCGTAATAATAAACAGGGTCAGTTTTAGATCTATAAATCCAAGCAAATCGCAGAGAAGAGTGCAGAGGCTGAACCAAATTACTCATAAATTCTTGGCATAATTTACTTGAAAAACTTTCAGCAACGTAATCGTTATCTTTATAAGTTGAAGCTCCAATATACATATCGTATACTATACGATTCCAGCGTGACATCACATTGAGTGCTGTACCCGTTGTATCAATCAAAGTGTGTCCTTGCACCGTCCACCCCTCTGGAACAAGATTTAGTCCTTGTATAACATCTATCAGATAGTATTTGCCGGTGGAGGTTGGTGTTGCCGGCTTCAGCGCCCGTATATCATCAGTATGCTCCAGCAATCCCTGAGTTAAATAGCTATAACCCTCAATCGCTTTGTTTATTTTCCACTTTTCCATGGCTTTGGAATATCCGGCAATCCCGCCGACTGATAATACGGCAATAATCGCTAGCACGCCAAGCATTTCTATCATGCTGCGGCCATTTTCTAAATTTTTATACATAGTTCTAAACCTCCGTTTAATTTTGCTACATAAAAACAAAACCCACCAAAATGGCGGGCGGATGTTCAGAAACCGTTAATAAATTGAATAAAAGAACGGCTCGGCTTATTCAGCATATAGCCTTATTCAGCCGACATCCGTCCAACGAACAGAGGTCGGCATAACAACAACCTTAAGTCGCTTATACTTAGAAGCAACTATTCAATTTATTAAAGGGTTTCTGACGCCCTAGACAGACTATCGCCTATCCGATTATTATTTTAACGAAAGAGAAGCATAAAGTAAAGAGAATTTTAGTTTAATAAAAAAACTCTCCTGCAGCAGGGCGGGAGAGTTTCAAACAAAACAGAAGCTTTTATTGCACCGGAGTGCCTTCTACCAGCATTGTCAGGTTATATGTAAACAATTTTACAGCGATAGACATCAAGATAATACCGAAAGCTTTTTGGAAAATGCAGATAATTCCCGGAGAAAGCATTTTTTCCAACTTCGGAGCCAATTTCAGACCGAGATAAACTACAATTATGTTTAAGACAATCGCCAGAATAATGTTCAAATCTGCATATTGCGAACGGATTGAAAGTATGGTTGTAAACGAACCGGCACCGGCAATCAGCGGAAATACAATCGGGGTAAAGGTTGCGTCATTGGCCGAATATTTATTTTCATGAAAAATATGCACGTCCAAAATCATCTCCATAGAAATAATGAAAATGATGATTGAACCGGCAATAGCAAATGAGGAAATATCCAGGCTGAACAGCTGCAGAAAGGCATTTCCCATATACATAAAGCCCAAAAATAAAATCAGCGAAATAATAGAGGCGCGTCCGGCGTGTATAGTGCGCCCGTCCTGCAATAAATTCAAAACAACCGGCAGTACGCCGATGATATCAATAATAGCAAACAAAACTACAAACGCGCTCAAAAACTGAGTAGTGTCATAAGTACTTAAAAAAGCGGATAAGGCTTCCATTTCAAACTCCCTAAATAAAACAGAAAAACGGCGATATTTTTTATATCGCCGTCGTTCTAGCAAACTAAATTAAATTAGTCAATCTTTTTCGCTTCAATGCGCATTTTGTAGAATGAACGCCATACGAATATAACGCCGATTACAAAAAATACCGCACCGATTGTGGTTGCCAAGCATTCAGATTGGGCTGAAACTTTTGCAGCCATTTCCGCTGCCAGCAAACCAAACAAAGTCGTAAACTTAATGATTGGGTTTAAAGCAACCGAAGCGGTGTCTTTATAAGGGTCGCCGACTGTGTCGCCCACAACTGAGGCGGCATGCAGCTCTGTGCCTTTTTCGTTTAAGTCTACTTCTACAACCTTTTTAGCATTATCCCAAGCGCCGCCGGCGTTAGCCATGTACAAAGCCTGATACAAGCCGAAAATAGCAATAGAAATCAGGTAGCTGGCGAATAGTTCAGGGCTGAAAAACGCAAAGGCAATGGCAAAAGAGAAGATAACAATAAAGATGTTAAACATGCCCTTTTGTGCATATTGGGTGCAGATTTTAACCACGGTTTTAGAATCTTCTACTGAAGCAGCTTTTTTAGTATCCAGCTTAATATGCTCTTTGATGTAGTTTACAGCACGGTAAGCACCGGTAGAAACCGCCTGAATAGAAGCGCCGGAGAACCAATAAATTACGGCTCCGCCCAAAATCAAACCAAGCAAAACGCGGGCGTCAAGCAGGTTTAACTGCAGGTTCAAAAGCAGAATGATAGAGAAAATCATAGTTGTCGCACCGATAACAGCCGTACCGATTAACACTGGTTTAGAAGTGGCTTTAAAGGTGTTGCCTGCCGAATCGTTAGCTTCAAGCAAGTGCTTGCCGAGTTCAAAATCAGGCTCAAAACCATAGTCTTTTTTGATTTCTTTTTTAATGCCTTTAATGTCTTCAATCTGCGAAAGTTCAAATACAGACTGAGCATTATCGGTAACCGGACCATAGCTGTCTACAGCAATCGTAACCGGCCCCATGCCGAGCATGCCGAAAGCCACCAAGCCAAAGGCAAATACTGTCGGATAAATCATAATCTGCGACAAGTCGCCCAAAGATGTCAGGTAGGCAACAGCCATCAGACCGGCCATAACGACGCCCTGCCAAAAACCGGAGAAGTTGCCGGCAACAATACCGGAAATGATGTTCAGAGAAGCACCGGCTTCGCGGCTGGCGTTTACAACTTCTTGAACATGCTGAGATTTAGAAGATGTGAAAATCTTTGTAAATTCCGGAATAATGGCGGCAGCTAAAGTTCCGCAGCTGATAATTACAGACATTTCCCACCAAATGTGGCTGCCGAAGCTGTCTACCGGCAGCATCAAATAAGAAACGCCGAAAGTTACTAAAATAGAAATGATTGAAGTCAGCCAAATCAAGCTGGTCAGCGGAGCTTCAAAGTCAAATGATTTTTTGTCGCCGTAGATTTTTTTAGAAATCAAGCCGTTTAAAGCATAAGAAACTACGGAAGTGATAATCATCAGAACGCGCATTGCAAAAATCCAAGTGATTAAGCGGGCTTGCAGTTCCGGTGCGTGCAGATGAGCAGAAATTGCTCCGTCAGCCGAAATAGTCATACCTGCAGCCAATACGATAAAGCTGATTAAAGCCACGCCGGTAACGCCGTATGTTTCAAAACCGTCGGCAGTCGGACCGCAGGAGTCGCCGGCATTGTCGCCGGTGCAGTCGGCAATGACGCCTGGGTTGCGGGCATCGTCTTCATCAATTTTGAAAATGATTTTCATTAAATCGGCGCCGATATCAGCGATTTTGGTAAAGATACCGCCGCAAATACGCAGGGCAGAAGCGCCCAGAGATTCGCCGATAGCAAAGCCGATAAAGCAAGCACCGGCGGTGTCGCGCGGAATAAATACCAGAATGAACATCATCATAATCAGCTCAACGCAAATCAGCAGCACGCCGATAGACATGCCGGAGCGCAGCGGCAGGTTCATAACCGGATAAGCTTTGCCTTGCAGAGAGGCAAAAGAGGTGCGGGAGTTGGCGTAGGTGTTGATGCGCATGCCGAACCAAGCCACGCTGAACGAACCCAGAATACCCAGAATTGACCATAGCAGAATGTTCAAAACTTTCAAAAGCGGGGTGCCATTCAAAATAGCAAAGTAATAAACAATGCAGGCGCCGATGAAAACTTCAAGCACCAGCAATAATTTTGCCTGCTGTTTCATATAGGTAGTGCAGGTTGCATAAATTGTTTCCGAAACTTTAAGCATAGCTTCGTGAGCCGGCATTTTTTTAATGCGGAAGAATTCCCACAATCCGAAAGCCATACCCAAAACGCAAACAGCCATGCCACTGAGCAATAAGCCGTTTCCGGAAATTTCCAAACCAAAAATGCTGTAGGTAGCCTTAGACAATGACGGAATGATTAAATCCAATTCCGAGGCGCTGGCTGTTCCCACGGCAGAGAGTACAAAGGCCAACGCCGCCAAGGCAATTTTGCCGATTCTTTTTCTGCTGATAAACATATTTTAATCCTCTAAAAAGTTAATAAAATGACCTCAGTAAGTTCTCCCTTACCGGTCTGGTAAGCATAATCCTACTCTATAAATGTTAATTATTCACTATCATTTAGCATAAAATGGCTAAAACGTGGATAACTTATTCATAGGAGCTGATTATATCTTGTTTTTCTATCTCCATATAGCTTTTGCCGTCATGGTCTAAAATGCGGATGTCGGCGCCCGCTTTCAGGAGAATTGTAGAAATATTGTCCGCGCCGAAAGCTGAGGCATAAAATAAGGCCGTGCGACCGTTGCGGTCTTGCAGATTGACTTTGGCGTCAGCTTTCAGCAGCATTTCAACCAAAGCTGCGTTTAAATCGCTGGTGGAGGCGCTCATAAGTGGGGTGCCGCGCGGCGTTTCCTGATTTACATCCGCGCCGTTGTCAATCAGCAGCTGCAGCAAATCTTGCGAGCGTTTTTGTAAAAAATTCTGCTGCTCGGCTAAATTGGCTTGTTGAATTTCTTTTTTTATGCTGTCTTCTTCCGCTGCGGATTGAGTTTGGCTCTGCTGCAGCTCGGCGGCAACCGCGGTGGCAACCAGCAGCGGCGTCATGCCGTTTGCCGATGGCTCGTTAACATCGGCGCCGGCTTGAATGAGAGTTTTTGCCATATCTAAATCGGCATAATGCGTCAGCAGATAAAACAGCATTGTATTGCCTTGAGCATCGCGGGAATTAACATCTAATCCGGCGTCAATAAGTTTCTGCAGCGCAGCCGTGTCGCCGGAATCTAAAATTTTTTGCACAATCGCGTCGTCAATATCTTCGCTGACTGTTTCGGCGCAGGCAAAACCGGCGGTTAATATACTGAAAATAAAAAACGGCAGAAACAAATATTTCATGGCAGCCTCATCGTTATCTAAAGTGCCGATAGTTTAGCACGCTAAAAAGAATATGGCAAGCCTTTAAAAATAAGCGGACGTACTTATTTTTAAAACAACAAAAGGAGGTAATTATGAAAAGAAAAAAGAGTAAACCGCTTTATATTTCATTGCAGGCCGGCAGCAAGGACTTTCATGTGCGGGTAATAGAAGAAGACCGTTTTGTGCCGACGGTGCAGCTGCGGGATATGGATTTTGATGACGACATGCACAATTACGGCGATTCGGAAAATCTGCCCGAAAGCGACCGCCTCATGGTCTGCCAGCAAAAGGGCGTAAAACAAGCCCATTGCTCTGCGGAATAACAGGATAGATTAAACATTATGTAAAAAAATATCAAAGGGCGGGGCTTGAAAACCCCGCCTCATCATACTATATTATTGTTTCAATAATAGAATGATGATTTTTAGCACTAAGATTATTATGCTAAGAACTTTGATTTAAGGATTTAATATAGGGGCTATTTATATTTCTCAATTTGCCTAATATAGTTTGATAGGCGGAGACAAACGCAGGCAATACAGAGCGTATTGACAAGGCTTGACGACAAACTAGCAAGCTATATTGGGCAAACCCCAAGGGCAAAAATAAAATCCAATCTGCTTGATATTTTTTCTTGATGTAGTCCTCGCTACACCGGCGAAAAAATATCTGCGTATCTTATGATTTTATTGATTTTGTTGAGGAATATAAATAGCCCCTATATTAAATCCCCTATCATCTCTTTCCTTTCAGCTCATCTGAGCAGTTGGGAAAGGGATAAACCCACCTAAATTGCCATGTTTTGACTTTAGGTCTTGACATTAAAGCAAAAATAGGCTATATTCTAACTTAGATAGAGTTAAAATATGGGTTTAACCCTTTCCAGTTAAAACAAAGCCGCGGTGCAGCAACACCATGGCTTTATTTTTTATATCAACATCATTTTTCAAAATCAAGCTAAATAATGCTGTAGGTTGCAATTTTATAAGAGTAAAACAAGTTTTATTTGCAGTTAGTAGAAAAATGCAGAAAACTGACATATTTTAGTCAGTTTTCTTGAAAAAAAGTATAAGTAAATCATTATATGATGTCATCAACATCCAAGTTTAAGGCTCCGGCAATGGCTTTAAGGCTTTTTATGCTGCCATCGGTTTCACCGGCTTCCAGCTTTTTAATCATAATAGTGCTTAGACCAGCCTTTTCAGCCAGCTCAGCCTGCGTCAGCCCTCTGTATTCTCTAAAGACTTTTACCTTGTTTTCCCCATGTATAATTGCTTTAACCAATGTATCTGGAAAACACTCCATTTCCCCGCTGGCAATTTTAGCACTTATCTCTTTGGCGTCAGCAATATCTTGCATATCTTCTAACTTTTCAACAAGTTTTTCGTATATATCAAAGGGCAATACAGCAAACTTTTCGCCTTTAATGGTTAAGATTTCTGCGTTAGTCATATCACAACTCCTTATAAACATTTCCCCTGTTGTCAATTTTGATGATATTTAAGATAATTCCATTTTCATCAAATACAACTCTGTAATTTCCAACCCTTAATCTATAATAAGGCAGGCCTTTTAATTTTTTTACTTGGTTTTTAAGTGTATTCGGATCATTTGCGTATTGTTCAACCTTGTTGATAATTCGTTCAGCATCCGCTTCTGTTATTTTATCTAAAAATCTTAAAGCCAGCTTTGAATATATAATGGTTTTCATTGTTTATTCCTTTTTATTTATATCCCTATATTACACCATATTTTATACTTTGTCAATGTAAAAAGGTATAATTATATTATATTGCAAAAGAGCGTTTTTTTGAATATGGGGCTAAAGCTGATGCTTAGCTTATGAGGCTTTAATATAGTGTTTTAAACATAAAAGGCGGGGATAAATCCACCCCGCCTGTTACTTCGTTGTCTTTAAAATCTACTTAGTAAAAACATACGAACAAGACCATTTATATCCGGAACTTGTCATAGAAGCAGTTCCTACAACGCCTTGTGTCGGGCCATAGAACTTACAAGTAGATATTTGCGGATTTTGAGCTGAACTCTGGTTGCTCTGACTTCCTATACCGGCTTCATACATTTGAACTCCAGCAGCACTAAAGACTTTCACATTTACTATTTTGCTTTGGCAAGTAGGAATGCTAGATGTGCAGCTTAGAGAACCGGTACTGCTAAATATACAAGTTACGCTAGCGGTTAATGTACCGGAGCAGCTATCACTATTTCCACTAGAACCGCTGCAAGTCCAACATCCCAAACCCTCAGGGGTAGAAACAGATGTTGCATTGCTGCAGCTAGGTTTAACTGCTGTATATCCATAATAAGAACAAGGTCTTACACAAGGATAACAAGGCCCATCAGCAACATCCCAAGTTGTTATGCCAGCAAACGTAAGTTTTTGCCTGCCGTCTAAGCATGTTCCGTCCTTGCCTGTATATTGAGTTCCGTTAACTTGACTGTGATCAGAACATATAGAAGCTGGGCGGCATACATAACATTCGTTACCTGCTTCATCTTGCATATTCAAATCAAATAAATTCAGATAACAAGTGTCATTAGCTGTAACTACACTATATCCGTTAGGGTCAGTATATTTGTCAGCACAGGTTTGCATAGGTATGCATAAATAACAACTATTTCCTAAATCATCTTTTACATTCATACCAAAAGTCTTATAACCTGTATCACAAGTCTCTGTAGAATCTATGATTTTATATTTTTTATCTGTATATTTCTTTGAACATTTTTGTTTGCAAATAAAACAGCCGTCTGTATCTGGTCCCGGAGTTCCGCCATTTTGAGCGCATTCTGAACACCATGGACCTACACCGGTGTGCTTGCCCTTGCTTTCGCAGCTTTCTGTAGTTGTTTTCTGTGAGCATACGCCGTTTACCAGCTGATAGCCGCTCTGAACGCTTTCTGTACATTTATATTTAGAAGTATCATATTGGCAATATGAACAAGAGTAGCAATGAGAATCTTTAGCGCTGGTTAAGGTATAATCCGAGCATTGATAGGTGCATTTGCCGCAGACTTTGCCGTTGGCTGTGCCGCTAGAAGAAAAAGCTTCGCCGGTTAAGCAGTCGTTTTGGCTTTGATATATTGTTGAGTAACCCTCAGGACAGTTTTCTACCGGTTTGCAAGTACCGCATGGATTATTATTGCTATCAACAGTATTACCTTTTTCAAAAACTTGTAATCCGGGTATGCAGTCAGCTTCTGTTGTACATGTTGTATTATCCGGTGTATTGTCTGATTTTGTTACAAGCTTATAGCAGCTGCCGCAGCTTGAGCATTCGTGAGTAGAATCTACATTT
>CAVKTH010000014.1:0-18078 GCA_963659495.1 Bacteroidaceae bacterium
AAGTACCCCTCACCCGACGCCAAGGCGTCACCCTCTCCCGCAGGGGGCGAGGGTTATAGATTGCTTCGCTCTGCTCGCAATGACATCAGTAGCGTGGGCCGCAGTATGATAGAAATGCTCGGAGTTCTTGCCATAATCGCCGTATTATCAGTCGGAGGTATTGCCGGATATTCAAAAGCTATGATGATGTGGAAAGTTGATAAATGGAGCGCCGGGTTAATTCAAATGATGCAGGAAGCACAGACGCTTTATTTAAACCAAAAATCATTCGGCGATACTGTAAAAAATATCACTCCTCAGCTGGTAGATACCGGAGTTATTCCGCAGGGAATGTTAGACGAAAATTACCGTGATATGTTCGGCAACCGGCTTACGGTTTTAACACGTTATTGGGATGTGTTCGGGCTGCGCCTAAATGTTTATCATGAAATGCCTGCCGGCAAAGACGCGGTGGAATGCTGTAAAAAATTATATGAAATGGGGCAGCAGTTTCCCAGTAACTGGGTAGTTGTAAATGAAAATTTCGGCTATTCGGTCTGCGGCAGGGCTGCGCCGGATAATTATGCGCAGGCGATGGGCTGTCAGCCGTATAGCTTAGCTAAGGTTGCAGAACTGTGCAAAAACTGCGAAACCAATAACTGCAATATAATATTTTTGTTGGATAATACCAAATATTAAAATGATAAAGAAAAACGCCCTGAAAAGGGCGTTTAAAGTTTGTAGCGGCAAATACTAAATATCCATTGTGTCCAGCAGTTCGCGGGTATAGGCGCGCAGCTCGCCGCTGTTCATCAGGCTCAGTTTAATATTGGAACGCTGCAAGTCGGCATTAGTTCCGCAGTCAAAGCGCATGCCTTTGCACAATACGCCGTAAATCGGCATTCCGCGCAAGGCGGCCAAGTTCAGCGCATCGGTCAGATTGATTTCTCCGTTTGTGCCTTTGGTAACTTCCGGCAGAATATCCAGAACTTCATTAGGGATAATGTACGGTCCCATAGAAGCATAGTTGGACGGCACTTCCTCAAGTTTCGGCTTTTCTATCAAACCAGTGGCTCTGACAACATTGCCGTCACGCTTAGCGCCGACTAAAGCGCCGTAACGCACCATGTCTTGGCGCGGACATTCCATAATGTTTTCTACAATGCCGCCTTTCTGCTCATAGACTTCGCTCAGCTGCTTCAAAACGCCGTCGCCGTGCAGATTGATATAAACATCGTCAACCCACATTACGGCAAAATCGCGCTTGCCGATAATGTCTTTAGCCATTAAAATCGCATGGCCGTTGCCCTTAGGCTCGCTTTGGCAGGCAAAAGAAAACTTCATCCCCGCCGGAATAATCTTGCGGACGGTTTCTAATAAATCAAGCTTATTTTTTTCTTTCAGATGCGCTTCCAATTCCGGAGCCGGAGCATAATATTTTTCAAACATATGCTTGCAGGCGTCATCGCTGTAAATAAAAACAATTTCTTTAATTCCGGCTTCGGCGCAGCTGTCTACGGCGTATTGAATTACCGGAATGTTATCCAAGGTCATAAAGCCTTTATGCAAAACTTTGGTTGTCGGTAAATTGCGGGTAGATAAACCGGCGACCGGCAACACGCAAACTTCTGGTTTTCTGTTCATTTTACATCTCCATAATTATTCTTATACGGCTAATGTAGCACATTAAAAATATTTAACAAGCCTTGATGTTTTTTATTTCACAACTATTGTTCCAGACGGTTTCTGCATGGCTCCCTCGGCTTCTTTCAGCAGTCCGCCGGAGGTCTGAGCGCCGCTCTGAACTTTTTCTTCATAAGATTTTTTTATGGTTCCGCTGACGCTGCCGCCGGAGGTTTCTTCGGTAATTTTACGCAGAGTAGGGCGGTTATTTCCCTGCGGCTGAATTTTTACCGTTTGCTCCGGAGCGCCGTCGTCAATGTGGTTTTGCTTTACCTCCACAACCGGCAGGGCAGGTTCATTTGTTTGAGTTTCGGCAGCTGGAACTGAAGTCTGCGGATTATCCTTTGCTTCAGCGGTATTTTCATCAGAATCCGGAAATTCGCCGTTTTCCAGCATTTCCTGCTCTTTTTGCTTTCTCTTTTTCTCTTCATAAATTTTCTGCTGCTCGCTGATGATATCATCAAGCAGAGATGAGGCTGATTTATAAATGCCTTTCATGGTTTTATTATTGTCAGCATAAGCCTGCAGCAGACGGCGCAGCTCGGCGGTTTTCTGCTCTAAAACCGGAATATTATCCTGCAGGGCTTTAGCTTCATCAATTTTTTGGCTGATAACGTCATACTGAGCATTTTGCGCGTCGTTCTGCTCGTTGAGGCTGGTTTGATAATTTTTTATATCTTCATTTTGCATCATGAATTGCGTGGCTTCAATTTTCAGCAGAGAATCAAATTTTTCCTGCAGCATTTTTTGATAGTCCGCAACCAGTTCGGCGCGTTTTTTATCATAATTTTCCATATCCTCGCCGATGCGGGCAAAACGGGCGGTTACATCTGTTTTGTAATCATTGTCTATATCATCCTGCCAGTTTTGCAGCTCTTGTTCAACTTCGGCGCAATATGTGTTTATGCCGCTGACATCATCCGCCGTAAAGTCCGGCAGGTGGGCTTTGCCTTTCATATTATCCAAAGTCTTGTTAATTTCGGCAATTCTATCCAGCTTTTGCTGATATTTGGCAGTATAAATCTCATCATCGCTGTTTTTCTGATGTTCTTCCAGCTGCGGAATATAGCCGTTAACCGAGGATGAAACCGAGGTTACATAGTTCTGCGCTTCCGCCATGTTCTGATTCAGGATGCGGGTTTGCTCGGCTTTGCGGGCTTGCTCGGCAGCTTCAAGCTCTTCCCAATGCGCATCATATTTGCGGGCGACGCTTTCAACATTGATATCCAACGCCGGTTTGTTGATTAAGCCGGACAGGCTGAATGTAAACGGCGGAATATTTTCCGGTTCCGACAATGTTGCGGTAAAGTCGCTGTTCATTTTCCAATCCGAGATATTTACCAGACCATTGACATCAAGCTGCACGCTGTCATTCTGCATCACAAAATTTTCAAATTTCCAGCTGCCGCGCTCGGCGTTGATTTTGCCGGAAAATTCCGGAAATTCGGTTTCGCCGGACTGCAGGTTGTCGCGGATAACCTGAAACAGCCCTTTAGAATACTGGCGTTTGGCTAAATCTTCTTCAATAGCGGCAAAGTTAAAGCCGTAGACTTTAACATCATCTGCCTTAAAGCTGATGCTGCCGGTATAATTGTTGACAAAGTCGCTGACCGAAGCCGCAGGCATTTCAAAGTTGCCGGTTAAGGTCATGGTACCGGAGGCAAAGCCGTAAACGCTGCCGCCGGCATTGGCTAAATCTATATCCGACACCTGCAGGTTGCCTTTTACAATAGTGTCTTGAATGTAGTTAATCAGCAGATTGCCGTTGATTTTTTGATTATCCGCCGTCATGTTCAAATTATTCAGCTGCATAACATTTTCGGAATTTAGGATTTTTACACTCAAATCCTTAAATGAATTGCCCTGATATGAAACTTTTGCCGCAGTTAAATTTATATCCAGATACAAATTGCGGTAAATATCAAAAATAAAGGTGTCGGCGTTCAGGTTAGGGCGCTGCAAAAAGTTATTTTCTTGCTGGCGGTTAATGGCCGGAACATTCTTAGAAGTTTGAATTTCCAGCAAGTTTTCCAGATTTAAGTCATCGGCGCTCAGGTCTGCCGCCACTTTATAGGTATTTTTGCCGACCGTTACTTCGCCGCTGCCCTGATAGGTTACAATGCCCCACAGGCAGGAGGTTTGGTCAAACTTCCAGTTTTGGCTGTCGCCGCTTAAAAAGCCGTTGCAGTTGAGGGCGCCGCGGGTGGCCGGAGTAAGCTTAAAACTGCCGCCGACATTGTTGGCAAATTCGCCGAAGTTTGTGGTTTTAATATCTAATTTGCCGTCAAAGCCGAAATTTTCATCTTGCTTGACAAGTCCGTCGTATTCCAGCTTTACCTCATCGGCAACGCCTTTGGCTTTCAGCGTTCCTTCATGCAGATTGCCGTTATAGGTTCCGGAGGCTTCAAAATCGGCAGCCTTAAAGATTTTCCAATCCGGCCACGGCAGTTTCAGAGAATTTTTGACTTCGCTCATATTGGAAGAGCGGATATCAAAATTTAAATCCTTAAATCCTATATCCAAACTGCCTAAATTGTTTACTTCAGTATTTAGCTTAAAATTGGTATTCAGCAGGTCTTCGCCGGAAAGTTCCGTAACATGCACAATTCCGTTTTGGGCTTCGGTCTTTAAAGTAACATTGTTAAGGCTGTTTTTGCGGAAAGTCAGGCTGTCGCTATGCAAATCGGCGTTGATGTTCAGCCACTTTAAAAAGCTCAGGCTTTGGATATCGTTTTTCAGATTGCCCATAAAGTTCTGTTCTTTTTCATTTTCCGGCAGATAGTTGTCCAAGTTCAGCTTGTCGCTGTTCAGATGCAGTTCATAAAAATTGCCTTTATCGTTAAAAGTGACACCGGCTACGCCGCCGATATTCATTTTATCCATGGCAAATTTTATGTCGTTTACCGAAACTGCGTTGTTGTTGCCGCTCAGGTTGAAAGAAGCCGCCGCATTGCGGTAGGTTGCCTGCGTGTAGGACTGCAGCTTAAGCCCTAAGCTGTTCAAAAACGGCAGAAAATCTTTGCTGTCTACCGAAACTTTTACAAAATACTGCGGCGATTTTTTCTCTTCTACCAAGCTGCCTTCCATGGTTAAAACCGTGTTTCCGGCGCAGGCGGCATAAAATTCGTCCAGCGAAAGCGTGTTGTCTATCCAGCTGCCTTTCAGGCTGACGCTTTCCAAAGCGCCGGTGTCGCTGTTGTTTAACACCACGCGTTCCGAACTGATGTCGGCGTCTATATTGATATTTAAATCCGGCTTATAAACGCTGCCTTTGGCTTTAAAGTTTTTGTATTCGGCTTTCAAAATAGAAAGCAGCGGGCGCAAATCCAGATTAACCAGCTGATATTTCAGGCCGACGGTGCGGTTTTTGCCTTGTTCGACATGCAATGGAATAACCATATTGCCCGAACCCTCCATTAAATTGTCATATTTAATGATAAAGCTGGAAAGTTTTATTTGCTTGTCGTCAGTTTCTATGCCGACGGAAAACTGCAGCGGAACATTATAAACATTGTCCAGAATCTGCATATCGGTCAAAACATTGGCAAAGTCGGCCGTCTGTTTGGAACCGCCGCTGAAATCGCCTTTATAATATTGCTCATTCGGCATATATACGCCGTCAAAACGCAGAAAACTTTCAGATTTCGGGTGGGTAATGGCAAAGTTTACCGGAACATCCGACAAACCGGAAAAGCTGCCCAGGCTCAGCGCCAAGCCGAAATGGTCTTGATTTTTAATAAAGTTGCCGTCCAAACGATATGGCCCGGCCAAGGTTTCGGCCTGAATATCGGCATTAAACTGCGAAAGGTCAAATTTTATATTTTCCGCCGGATTTTCAAAGTGAACCAGCGCATTTTGAATATTCAGGCTCTGCAGGCGGGTGTTTTTATCCGAATCGCTGAAAGAAGTTTTGCTATAGTTTTTCCAGTTAACAGCTCCTTGGTCGTCCACATTTACCCAAACTTCGGCGCCTATAAGCGAAAGCGAGCGGATATCCGGTGCGCCTTTCAGCAGCGACTGCAGAGAAACTTCGGTATTTAAATTGTCTATGGTCGCCAGCACCTCAGACGAGCGGTTAGGATTGATAATTTTGACATTTTTAGCGCTTAAAGTCGGCTGCGGCAGCAGCTCAACGCTTATCGGACCGGAAAATTCAATTTTTTTGCCGGTGATTTCCGAAAATTTATCGGCAATTTCTTGGCGGTGCGTGTTCCAGTCCATCATTGAAACATAGGCTGTCAAACCGCCGCCAGCTACTAAGCAAATTCCCAAAAATATCAAAATTATTTTTTTAAACAACGTTTTTCTCCCACCGGATATAAAGATAAACTTGACTTTTAGTGTATATTATCCCTACAATAAATCAATATTTTTTTATTATACGGGGTAAAACTATGGAAAACACCAAAAAACTGTTAGAATCCGCGGCTTCCTGCCGCCTTAAGGCCTATGCGCCATATTCGCATTTTCTGGTCGGAGCGGCGATTTTAAGCGCTAACGGCAAAATTTTTTGCGGCTGCAATGTGGAAAATGCTTCTTATCCCTGCGGAACCTGCGCCGAAGCCGGAGCAATTTCGGCCATGGTTGCCGGCGGAGAAACTAAAATAAGCCGGATTTTGGTGATAGCCGACACAAAGCAGATTCTGCCTTGCGGCAACTGCCTGCAAAAAATTCTGGAGTTCGGCGATGAAAATACTTTAGTTATCAGCGCCGATTTATCCGGCATAGTTAAAACCTACAAGCTTTATGAGCTTTTGCCGAATTTTTTCAAAGCCGGAGATATGAATAATGATGAATAATTCTTTAAGTTATATAAAACAGCAGCTTAACGGGTTTATCCCAGATACTGCTTTAATTTTAGGCTCCGGGTTGGACGGCGTCAGCCAAGCGATAGAAAATCCGCTGTATATAAATTATGCGGATATTCCGGATTTTCCGCGGACGACGGTTGCCGGTCACAAAGGGCGTTTTGCCGCCGGTAAAATCGGAAAACACCATGTTATTTGCATGGAAGGGCGTTTTCATTTGTATGAGGGAATCGCTCCGCAGCTGATTGATGAAGTTATTTCTCTGCTGGCGGCTTTGGGCGTTAAGCAGCTGATTATTACCAATGCCGCCGGTTCGCTGGATGTTAATATGCCGGCGGGCAGCCTGATGCTGATAAAAGACCACATAAATTTCAGCGGGCGCAATCCGTTGACCGGACCGCATGAAGAACCGTATTTTCCGGATATGAGCAATGCCTATGACGCCGAAACCCGTGAAATTATTAAAAATTTGGCGGCAGAGCAGCAGACGGAGCTGTTTGAGGGCGTGTATCTGATTGCCATGGGGCCGAACTATGAAACTCCGAGCGAAGTTAAAATGTTTAGAATGTTAGGCGCCGACGCGGTCGGCATGTCTACGGTGCCGGAGGTTATATCGGCTGTGCATAAGGGCTTAAAGGTTTTGGCTTTTTCGGTTATTTCCAACTTGGGAACCGGACTTACCGCGGAAGTGCAAAATCATCAGGATGTGCTGGCTCAGGTGGAAAAATCGTCGCAGAAGCTGGAAAATTTACTCAAAACTTATTTACAACAATATTAAGGAGACTGTCATGATACCTCAGGAAATTATCCGCCGCAAGCGCAATAAAGAAACTTTGGCACCGGAAGAAATCAGGAGCTTTATTAACGGCATGGCGCATAAAGAAGTGGCGGATATTCAGGTTGCAGCGCTGACTATGGCGATTTTTTTGAATGGATTTAATGCCGCCGAAACTACAGCTCTGACTCTGGCTATGCGCGATTCCGGAGATATTCTGAATTGGGACGGCTACGACAAGCCGATAGTAGATAAGCATTCCAGCGGCGGCGTCGGCGACAAAGTGAGCCTTATGCTGGCTCCGCTTTTGGCGGCCTGCGATGTTTATGTGCCGATGATTGCCGGACGCGGCTTGGGGCATACCGGCGGCACGATTGACAAGCTGGAGGCGATTTCCGGCTATAACACTCAGGCGGATATAGACTTATTTAAAAAGACTGTAAAAAATGTGGGCTGCGCCATTATCGGGCAGACTGCAAATTTAGCTCCGGCCGATAAAAAAATTTATGCCATCCGCGATGTCTGCAGCACCGTAGAATCCATTCCTTTAATTACCGCTTCCATACTTTCTAAAAAACTGGCTGCCGGCTTGCAGTATCTGGTAATGGATTTAAAGTGCGGCAACGGTGCTTTTATGGGCAATTTTGACGATGCTAAAGCTTTGGCGCAGTCTATTGTGGATGTGGCGAATCAGGCCGGCACCAAAACCCGCGCCGTTTTGACGGATATGAATCAGGTTTTGGGCTGGTCGGCAGGCAATGCGGTGGAAATCCGCGAAGCTTTGGATTATTTGAAAAATCAAAATATCAATACCCGTCTGGATATAATCACTAAAGAGCTGGGGGCGGAGCTGCTGTTGCAATGCGGACGCTGCAAAACTTTTAATGAAGCTTTAGAACTGCTGAATAAAGCGCATGCTTCCGGCGCGGCTTTAGAAAAATTCGGGCAGATGGTTACAGCTCTGGGCGGTTCGCCGGAGTTTGCGGAAAATCCGGAAAAATATCTGCCGCAGGCAAAATATCAAAAGCCGGTATATGCCGAAACCGACGGCTATGTCTGCGGAATGGATACCCGCGCAGTCGGCGTCAGCATCATAAAGCTGCGCGGCGGGCGCACGGTTCCGGAGCAAAAGCTGAATCTGGCTACCGGATATACGGAATTTGCCCAAATCGGCGATGCAGCAGAGGCTGGACGCACTCCGCTGGCGGTTGTGCATTATGACGATGATGCGGAGTATGAATCCGCTAAGCAAGATTTGCTGGCCGCTATTGAAATCCGCGAAAAGCAGCCGCCGGTGCATAATCCGATTCTGATGAAAATTTAGCTTGCTCAGGTATGCACATAGTCGCGGATTTTTTCGGCGCTTTGCCGCAGCAAGGCGTGTTCCGAAGCCGAAAGTTCCGGATATAGAATGCGGCTGATACCGTCGCGGTTTATAACTGCAGGCAGCGAAAGGCAGATGTCTTTTACGCCCTCTATTTCATTGTGCAGAGCAGAAACGGTCAGAATAGCGTTTTCATTATAGGCAATAGCTTTGCAGATTCTGGTTAAGCCGGCGGCAATTCCATAGTAAGTGGCGCCTTTGCCGGCAATGATTTTGTAGGCGGCGTTGCGGACTTCGCTGTCTATGTGGTTTTTAATTTCGGCATTCAGCGAAATTCCGGCTTCGGCGGCGTAAGATTCCAGCGGCATATTTCCGGCTAAAGCCGCCGACCAGATTAAAACCTCGCTGTCGCCGTGTTCGCCCAGCACATAGGCATGGATAGACTGGGGTGCCAATCTTAAATAGCTGCCTAAAATTGTGCGGAACCGCGCGGTGTCTAAGATTGTGCCGGAGCCGATAATGCGCGAAACCGGCAGCTTGGCCTCTTTGGCTAAATAAGATGTCAGCAAGTCAACCGGATTGGAGGCAACCAAAATTAGTGAATCCGCCGCATAGGCGGCAATGCCTTTTACGATGTCTTTGAAAATTTCCGCGTTTTTTTCAAATAGGTTCAGGCGGGTTTCGCCGGGGTTTTGATGGATACCCGCGGTAATCATGATGATATCGGCGCCGCTCATATCTTTATAGGTGCCGGATTTTATGCTGCAGGGAAAGGTGTAGGGCGTGGCGTGTAAAATATCCAAGGCTTCGGCCTCGGCTCGGTTGCGGTTGATATCGCATAAAACCAGCTCTCGCGCCAAACCTGCCGCCGCTAAAGAATAGGCGGCGGTGCTGCCGACCAATCCGCTGCCGATTATGGCAATTTTCATGATAATCTCCTTGTTTTTCTGTCTAAATACGGTATATGTAATGACTTTTTTGTAAAAAACAACCCTCTTTATACACCTTTGCTGTTGAAACTAATATATTGTTTTTGTGTGCTTTTTAGCAGATATAAACAAATTATTTAGGCAAAAATAAAAATAATGCTTGTCAAACCGTATAAAATTGTGCTAACAAAAAGGCACAGGCGATGACGTCTGAAAAAATTGTTTTAATTTTATTGAGGTTAAATTAAATGACTGATACCGCAGAACGCGTTAAAAAGATTGTTGCTAAACATTTGGGCGTTGATGAATCTAAAGTTGTAGAAACAGCCAGCTTCATTGATGACTTGGGTGCCGACAGCTTGGATACAGTTGAATTGGTAATGGCTTTTGAAGAAGAATTCGGTTGCGAAATTCCTGACAAAGCTGCAGAAAAAATTCTGACTGTGAAAGATGCTATTGACTATCTTTCTAAAAATGCGTAAGTCGTAAGGCTTTGTTTAATTAAACTCGCTTTAGTCTATCACGGAACAGCGAGTTTTTTTATAAAATTAACATGAGGTTTTAATATATGAGAAGAGTTGTCGTAACAGGTTTGGGCGTTGTTTCGCCTTTTGGACGCGGCGTAGAATATAACTGGGATTGCCTGATGGCAGGCAAATCCGCTATCCGTAAAATTGAAAATATTGATTTGAAAGATATTCCGGTGCATATCGCCGGTCAGGTTCCGTTCGGCGAAGGCGAACATGAATTTAATCCGGATACGGTAATGGCTCCGAAAGACCAGAAAAAGGCCGATAAGTTTATTTTGTACGGCGTTGCCGCCGCTAATGACGCTTTAAAAGATGCTGATTACGAGCCGAGCGAACTGAGCGACGAAGAACAATGCCGCGCCGGCGTGATGATTGGTTCCGGTATCGGCGGATTGAATAATATTTATGAAAATTCGGTTTCTTTTAATGAAGTCGGAATTAAGCGAATTTCTCCGTTTTTTATTCCGTCCTGCCTGATTAACTTGATTTCCGGCACGGTTTCTATTGACCACAAGCTGCGCGGTCCGAATCATGCCTGCGTAACTGCTTGTTCTACCGGTACGCATGCTATCGGCGACGCTACCCGCATTATCGCCATGGGCGATGCCGATGTTATGGTTGCCGGCGGTGCGGAATCGGCTGTAAATGTTTTGGGCTTGGCCGGATTTTCCCGCATGCACGCTGTAACGGCCGAATTTAATGACGAGCCGGAAAAGGCTTCCCGCCCTTGGGATAAGCGCCGCAGCGGCTTTGTTATGGGCGAGGGCGCCGGTGTAGTTGTTCTGGAAGAGCTGGAACACGCTAAAGCCCGCGGTGCGCATATCTATGCCGAAGTTGTCGGCTATGGCATGAGCGGCGATGCTCACCATATGACTGCGCCTTGTCCGGACGGCGACGGTGCTTACCGTGCAATGAAAATGGCTGCAGACCATGCTAAAGAACATGGTGTGCAATTGGAAGACATCAACTACATCAATGCCCACGGCACATCTACCCCTCTGGGAGATTTGGGCGAGGCTCAGGCTGTAAGACGCTTGTTTGGCGACAAATTAAGCAGCACTTCTATGTCTTCAACAAAATCTTCTATCGGTCACTTGCTGGGTGCTGCCGGTGCGGTGGAGGCTGTTTATACAATTAAGGCTATTGTGGAACAGACTTGTCCGGCTACTTTGAATCTGGAAGATCCGGCTGATGAAGTTAAAGATATGGATTTAGTGCCTTTGAAGCCTAAGAAAAAGGCTATCAAAGCCGCTATGTCCAACTCGTTCGGCTTTGGCGGAACAAACTCGTCTTTGATTTTCAAAAAGTACGAAGATTAAAAAATAAGGAATAAGACTATGAAAAAGCTGTTGTTGTTACTACTGATAATCGGCGGTGCGGCGGCAGCTTTTTTGTATGATTATGCCGTTAATAAGCAGTTGGTTATAAAAGAAGATACGCTGTTTTTGGTGCATAAGGGGGATTCGCTGAATAAAATAGCGCAAGCCCTGCAAGACCAACAGCTTGTTGAAAATAAGTATATTTTTATTTTATATGCCAGACTGCATAAATTATATCCGCAGATAAAAGCCGGAGAATATCTGTTGGAAAAAGATTTTTCTTTGGCGCAGCTGGGGCAAAAGCTGGCGTCCGGCAAAGTATTTTTGCGTAAAATCACATTTCCGGAGGGTTTGACTTCAGCGGAAGTGGCCGGACTTTTGCAAAGTGATGAATTTTTAAGCAAAGAAGATTTTGAAACTCCGGCCGAGGGAAGCATTTTGCCGGAAACCTATACTTTTTCCCGCGGCGGCAGCCCGAAAAAAATTGTAGCGCAGGCGCAAAAAGCAATGCAGGATGTTTTGGAGCAGTCTTGGAATGAACGGGATGAAAACTTGCCGCTGAAATCTAAAGAAGAGCTGCTGATATTGGCTTCTATTGTGGAAAAAGAGACCGGTATCGGCATGGAGCGCGCGCAGGTGGCGTCGGTTTTTGTGAATCGCCTGCGTTTGGGAATGCTGCTGCAGACCGACCCGACGGTTATTTATGCCGTAACCGGCGGAAAAGAAGAGCTTAACCGCCCGCTTACCCGCAAAGATTTGGCAATAGACAATCCGTATAATACCTATAAATATGCAGGCTTGCCGCCGTCGCCGATTTGCAATCCGGGAAAAGAGGCTATTTTTGCCGCGGCGCATCCGGCAGAGACAAACTATCTGTATTTTGTAGCGTCCGGCAGCGGTGGACATAATTTTGCCGCTACGCTGTCTGAGCATAATGAAAATGTGCGCAAGTGGCGTGAATTGAATAAATAAACCTAGACAAAATTATATTTGCGTGCTATCTTACTCATAAATTGACAGACTCCTTAGGCGTTGATGAGGTATAACATGGCAGAAAATGTGGCAAATCGTTATCACTATGTAATGGGAATACGGGACGAAAACGCTCCGAATCATTGGCGTGAAGTTCCTGAAAATTATAAATTTGCCGAACGTAAAACAGTTTTAGTTTTTCCGGGAAGCGCAGCCCATTCGGCTCAGGCGGCTAACGGAATGTGCAAAATTGTTGAAGAAATGCTGCCCGAAGAAATCCGCAAAAATGTAGATATCTGTTCGCTTTATTATCCCGAGAAAACTACACACCGCGAGGGTTCGGTGGTTAGGGCGCTGACCTTGCTGGACGAATATCTTCTGCCCTTGGTGTCTAAAGTTAATAAAAAGGGAAATTTAGAAAAAATTTCTGCGGCAAAAGCTGCAAAAAATTTGCGGAACCTGACAATTTTTACGCATTGCTACGGTTCGTATATGGCCGAAGCGATAGATATTCAGCTGACTAAAGATTTAGCGGCTTTGGGCTATAGCGAAAAAGAACAGAAAAATATTCAAAAACAGCTGTTTGTTATTCATCACAACAGTATCAGCGATTTGCTGGGTGTAGCCAAAATGAATTCTACCAACTTATACCGCATTACTCAGGCGGACGAACGCCGCAAGCTGTATTTGTTTAACAGCGACAGCTTTCAATATGCAGCGCAGACGGCGGAGCTTACGGCAGACAAAGTGCTGTATGCCAAAGTCGGCGAAAATGAGCGGGCTTTACTGATTAAGCAAATTACGGCAGCCGGAGATGATGAGCATAACGGCGCTTATTGGCATGACGACCCCAAATCGGAGGGCGGAGCAAAAGAGCAGCAGATTATTAAGCTGATTTTTGCAGAGGCCGTAAGTTCAGACTATCCTTTGGATAATATAGAAGAGCTTATTCGGCAGGCTGTCAAAACTCAGCCGGAAATGAAGCCTTTGCTGACCGAAGCTTTAACCGACGGAAAAAAATTCAGCTATAATTATGCGTCTTATCATAATAAATTGTTTGATAAAAACTTTATTCTGCGCGAAAAACAGATGACTGACGAGCTGAAAGAAAAAGAGATAAAAACGCTGCCGCCGGAAGTTTTGCTGTACCGCGATGCCGATGATAAAATGCTGCTGGATTATGCAATAGAAAATAATAATATTCCGCAGGTTAAGATTTTGTGGAATGCCGTACGCAAAATGCTGCCGAAGAATGAGGGGCTGTTTGAGCTGGAATATTCCAAACTGAGCCGCAACTATGTGCAGGCTTATGAAAATCATAAAATGTATCTGCAGCTGACTCTGAATGCCGGATATCCGGAGATGTTTGCGGCTTTGGCAAAAGGCTCAGACTCGCTGCCGCGTTTGGACTATACGGAAACAGACGATAAAACTTTGCTTGGCGCGGCTAAGGTTTATGCCGGATTGCCGGCCAACACCGGACAGCTGGATACTTTGTACTATTATAAATCTTTGGTTTATATGTATGCAAGGGTTTCCGAAATGCCGCAGACCGAAGAAACTGCTGAGGTAATTAAGCAGCTGGACAGCAAAATATTTACTAAAGCAAATGCTAAAAATATGGCGGTTAAGCATAAAATTAACTCCTATGCTTCGCAGTTTGGAGCAGAGGAGTTAATTCAGAAAACTATTCAAAATTGGGGCGAAAAACCTTTACTTTATAAAAGCGGCGAGGAACTGAACAAGTAAATAAAGCGTAAAACCGGCCATTAAACCGGCGCAGACATCGTCCATCATCACGCCGTAAGCGTTTTTCATTTTGGAATCAAACCATTTTACCGGTCCCATTTTGCAAATATCAAAAAAGCGGAAAGCGGCAAAACCGGCTAAATACAGCCACCAGTTTTGAGTGTTTTGATAAAGGCTGCCGCAGACAAAACTAAAAGCCAATAGCTGGCCGACAACCTCATCTATAACAACTTTTCCCGGATCCTTTTCTTCTTGGTCGCGGATAACGGCGTCAGTAGCTAAAACTCCGGCGACAAAGCAGATTATGGCAGCAACGATAATTCCGTAAATTCCGGTGTAATAAGCTAAAACAAAGGCGAGGGGAAGCGTGCCTAAAGAGCCGACGGTTCCGGGAGCTTTAGGGGACAATCCCAAACCAAAATAAGTGGCAATAATTTCTGCAGTTTTATTAGTGGCAGACATAGCAATCTCCTTATAAAAATTTTTATAATCCGTTTTTAGCCGATTTTCTGTCAGCATGCAATCATTTGCAAATTTTTTACACAAATAACAGTTTAAATCGGCAGCTTCCGGCTTATTTTATATAAGGTAAAAAAACAAAAATAAGGAGAAGAAAATGAATTGGTTAGATAAAACGGCATTGGTTTTGACGGCTATCGGCGGTATAAACTGGGGGCTGATTGGTATTGCAAATCTCAATTTAGTAGAGCTGATTTTCGGCTATGCGCCGATTTTGGTAACAATTATATATATTTTAGTCGGGCTGGCGGCTTGCTATACGCTGTATGCTTATTTAGCAAAATAGTAGAAAAAATGAAAATAGTTCTTGACTAAGGTATATTCTTATTTTATGGTAACGCTGCTGATAAAGACGGGCGCTTAGCTCAGTTGGTTAGAGCCGGCCGCTCATAACGGTCTGGTCGCAAGTTCAAGTCTTGCAGCGCCCACCATAAAAAAACACCCCTCCGCGGGTGTTTTTTTATATCGCGAAAATCCTATGTTAGACGCGTGGTTAAATATAGCTTATAGCGATGAGTTTGACAAAGCGCTCCTTTCAGTTAAAATAATGCGGTCTGCCAAGACGCATTATAACTGAAAGGAGATCATTATAAAAAATGACTTATTCAGATTAGCACAATATAATATGGAATTGAAAATTCTGTTAAGTATGACCCGAAATTTCTCTTGCATTATATTTTTTGATTTATTAAAATAACTCAATTCTGTTTAGATAATGGAATGACAAGTGATATTCTAACTGTTGAAGAAGTTGAAACTAGCTAAAAAAATGTCTATAAATTGCAGTCTGAAAAAATTTCGGCTTTTACGGTTGAAAAATTTAGGCGTTTTCCAAAAGCAGAAATTGAAGAATGGATTAAAAATAAATAATGCAAAGACCTTGACGGAGCAACTATGATAGAGAAAATAAAAGCATTGATAGCCCAAGGCGAAGGTTTAAATGTTGAATTTAAGGAAGCAAGTTCTGCTATTCCCAATACTGTTTATGAAACTGTATGCTCATTTTTGAATACTAAAGGTGGAGATATATTGTTGGGTGTTACTGATGAGGGGAAATGTATGGGAGTGAATCCCAAAGCTGTATTTGAAATGCAGCAAATGTTTTCAAGCGGTGTAAATAATAATCAATTTATTAATCCTCCTTTTTGTTTACAATTAGATCCATATACTATTGATGATAAAGTTGTATTACATGTTTTTGTTCCAGAGTCATCCCAAGTTCACAGATATAAAAATAATATATATCTCCGTAAACATGATGCAGATTTGAATGTTACAAACAATCAAGAAGAAGTCCGTCGTTTATATAATCAAAAAAGCTCTTCTTATTCAGAAAATAAAATATTTAAAGCTGTGACAATGGATGATTTGAGAGAAGATTTATTTGATGCCGTTAGAAGAATAGTTATAACAAAAAATGCCAATCATTCTTGGATTTCTATGGACAATATGACTATGCTACGCAGTTTAGGTTTATACCAAAAAGATTTAAATACCGGCGATGAGGGATTTACTTTAGCTTGTATACTATTATTTGGTAAAGATGAAATTATTCAAGGAGCTGCTCCTGCTTTTAGAGTAGATCTTATAAAAAGGGTTGAAAATAAAGATCGTTATGATGACCGTGATACTTTCACTACAAATTTATTGGAATCCTATAGGCGAGCAATGAACTTTGTTGAAAAGCATTTGCCCTCACCTTTTTACCTAGAAAAAGACATGAGGATTGATTTACGAAATATTATTTTTAGAGAAATCATTGCTAACGCAATTGTTCATAAAGAATATTTAGGTGCAGAACCTACAAAGATAATAATAGAAGAGGATAAAGTGTATACTGAGAACAGTAATAAACCATATATCAATGGATTGATTACTATGAGTAACACAACATCACATCCTAAGAATCCAACAATAGCCAAATTTTTCAGAGAATTAGGTCTAGTGGAAGAGCTGGGGTCCGGTTTTAATAAGTTGTTTCACTATGCTAAAATATATACAGGACATGATCCGATTATAGAAGATTTGCCTATTTTCAAATTTTCACTGCAAGTTCCATTTTTTAAGAAAAAAGTACCAGTAGATTTAGTTGATAATACAGGTGGATATCAAGCTATATCTACAACATTTCAAAAAATAAAAGATCAACCTAGTGATCAAGTAAGTGATCAAGTAAGTGATCAAGTAAGTGATCAAGTAAAAAAAATACTAGAATTCTGTATTGAACCAAAATCTTTGTTGGATATCATGGGGGTAACTAATTATAATAGCCGGGTACATTTTAGAAGAAAAGTTCTAAATCCAATGTTAGAAAAAGGATTACTGAAAAAAACTAAGCCTGATTCTCCGCATGCTCCCAACCAAAAATATGTAACCATTAAAAGAGACTGAGACTAAAGGACTATAATATGTTTGAACAGAATTTTAAGAATATTGATAATGAATTGCACAAAGATGCCGGTTGCTCTACCGAAATGGATTATATTGAGCAGACTTCGTGGCTGTTGTTCTTAAAATATCTGGAAGATTTGGAAAACAATCGGGCAATGGAAGCCGAGCTTAACGGCAAGAAATATACGCCGATTATTGATAAAAAGTATACTTGGAGTACTTGGGCATATCCTAAAACTGCTGACGGAAAGCTGGACTATGACAAAGCTCTGACGGGAGATGATTTAATTGCTTTTGTCAGAAATAAATTATGGCCGTATTTAGGTAATTTTAAGGAGCTTGCCAGCGCGGCAGATACTTTGGAATATAAAATCGGCGTTATTTTTAGCGAAATCCGCAATAAAATCAACGACGGCTATATTTTACGAACAGTTATCAATATCATGCAGGAAATGCGGTTTCAGACTTCACAAGAAAAGCATGAACTTTCCGAACTGTATGAAAGTAAAATTCAAAACATGGGCAATAGCGGACGTAACGGCGGGGAATATTATACGCCAAGACCGCTCATCAGAGCCATTATCAACGTGGTTAAGCCCAAAATCGGCGATAAAATATATGACGGGGCTTGCGGTTCCGCAGGCTTTTTAGTTGAGGCGTTTAACTATTTGAAAGAAAGCAAGGCTTTAACTGTTGATGAAATGGATACTCTGCAGAAGAATACTCTATTTGGTAAAGAATTTAAACCGCTGCCGTATATTATTGCCATTATGAATATGATTTTGCACGGAGTTGAAGCTCCAAACATCATCCGTAAAGATACACTTTCTGAAAACATTATGTCGGTGCAGACCAAAGACCAGTTTGATGTTATATTAGCCAATCCGCCATTTGGAGCGGCAACCAGCAAATCAGATATTCAGAACTTTCCCATTAAAACCAGTGAAACGGCTTATTTGTTTATTCAGCATTTTATCAAATACTTAAAAGCGGGTGGCAATGCCGGTGTAGTTATCAAAAATACTTTTTTGAGCAATGGAGATGCAACCGAAGTCAGAAGAGAACTATTAGAATCTTGTAACCTTTATGCTGTTTTGGAT
>CAVKTH010000014.1:18088-27043 GCA_963659495.1 Bacteroidaceae bacterium
GTTTTGGATTTGCCGGCAAAAGTGTTTTCTGCCGGAGTTAAAACGGTGGTGTTATTCTTCAAAAAAGGCGAACCTACTAAGAAAATTTGGTATTATCAATTAAATCTTGATAGAAACTTGGGTAAAACTAATCCCCTGAATGCCAATGATTTGGCAGATTTCTTGGATTGTTTCAAAGGTAAAAAGGAAACCGAAAATTCTTGGTTTATTGACCTAAAAGATGTTAATTCGGATACGTTGGATTTATCGGTTAAAAACCCGAATAAAAGTGATGAGATTGAATATAGAGATCCGGCGGAGATTATTGCAGAAATAGAGCAAGCAGATAAAGAAAGTGCAGCAATTATTGCTAAAATTAAGGAGCTGCTATGATACCTCAAGGTTGGCAAGAAAAGAAATTAGGGGAAGTAAGTATCTTCTCACGAGGATTAACATATTCAAAAAAAGATGAAGTTGATATTTCGGATAATATTGTTTTAAGAGCCAACAATATAGACTTGATATCTAATACATTGAATTTTGATGAATTAAAATATCTGAATGAAAATTTCATAATACCAGAAGATAAAAAGGTAAAAAAGAATTCTATCCTTATATGTATTTCAAGTGGTAGTAAATCGCATTTAGGGAAAGTTGCATTTATTGATAAAGATTACAGTTATGCCTTTGGTGGGTTTATGGGGTTGATAACACCTATGCAATGTATTTTTCCAAGATTTTTGTACTATATGCTAATATCACAGTCTTTTATAGATTTTACATCAAACCTCACAGATGGAGCAAACATAAATAACTTAAAATATTCAGATATCAAGGATTTTAAGCTAAGAATTTGTCCATTACCGGAGCAAGAGCGAATTGTGGCGAAGCTGGATAAGGCTTTTGAGGTGATAGATAAAGCCAAGACCATTGCTGAAACCAACCTCAAAAATGCCAAAGAGCTGTTTGAAAGCACATTGAACAAAGCCTTTACTGAAAATACCGATGGTTGGAAAGAGAAAACATTAGATAAAGCTTGCAAGAAGATATCTGCAGGAGGTGATAAACCTGAGAAGTTTTCTAAAGAAATTACAGAAATTTACAGGGTGCCAATATATTCAAACGGAATTGAAAATGATGGTTTATATGGATATACGGATGTTCCAGCTATTGTTGATGAGGCAATAACAATATCTGCAAGAGGAACAATAGGTTTTGTTTGTAAGAGGACTAAACCATATTATCCCATTGTGAGGTTAATTTCTGCAATTCCGAATGATAATATTAACATAGACTTTATGGTATATGCATTACAATTTATGGTGCCAACAGGAAATGGTTCTAGTATTCCACAATTAACGGTACCTATGTTAAAAAATAAAATGATAAAATACCCATCATTATCAGAACAACAAAAAATTGTTGAAAAGCTGGATAAACTTCAAGAACAAAACAAACAACTTGAAGCTATATATACTAAGAAAATCAAAGACCTGGATGAACTCAAGCAATCTATATTGCAAAAAGCTTTTAGAGGAGAACTATAATGGTTTCTGAAGCTGATACCAGAGAAGAATTGATAAACCCTAAACTGCAGGAATGCGGTTGGAAAACCGGAGGCAATGTTATTGTCAGACGGGAATATCCTATCTCTAAGGGTAAAATTATAGGCATGAATACACGCGCCTCAAAATTGAGTGCGGATTATGTGCTTATCTATAAAAATGTTAAATTAGCAGTGGTTGAAGCCAAAAAATCCACTCGCTCTTATACTGATGGTGTTGCCCAAGCTAAGCAATATGCCGAACTCTTAAATATTCGCTTTACCTATGCTACCAATGGCACGGATATCTATCAAATAGATATGGAAACCGGTAAAGAATGTCAGGTTGATAAATATCCGACACCGGATGAGCTATGGCAGATGACCTATCAACAGGATAACAAGATATTTAATCTGCTTTCAGCTATCCCGTCTAAAACAGACGGTCAATTTGAACTGCGCTATTATCAGGAAAATGCTATAAATGCGGCTATAAAAGCATTAAGCGAAGGTAAAAAACGTATTTTGCTCACGTTAGCTACCGGAACCGGCAAGACATGTATTGCTTTTCAGATTGTTTGGAAGTTAATGCAAGCAAAGTGGAATATTAAAAATATCGGCGATAGATTGCCTCGCGTGCTGTTTTTAGCTGACCGGAACATATTAGCCGACCAAGCCTTTAATGCTTTTCAAGCTTTCCCGCTTAATTCTTTAGCCAGAATTACACCGGATGATATTAGAAAAAATGGCAGAGTACCGGATGCACAAAGCATTTTCTTTACAATCTTTCAAAC
This sequence comes from Bacteroidaceae bacterium, assembly GCA_963659495.1. Classification (GTDB taxonomy): domain Bacteria; phylum Pseudomonadota; class Alphaproteobacteria; order RF32; family CAG-239; genus RUG410. The sequence goes on from CAVKTH010000014.1 coordinate 20,405, forward strand.
CTTTATGAGCGGAGAAAAACCGTGTTTCGGACAATATCCAAAGGATTTTTTTGATTTTGTGATTATTGATGAATGCCATCGCGGCGGAGCTAATGATGAAAGTAACTGGCGTGAGATTCTGAATTATTTTGATAGCGCTGTTCATTTAGGCTTAACGGCTACACCAAAGCGCAAAGATAATGTTGATACCTATGAATATTTTGGCGAGCCGGTTTATACTTATTCATTAAAGCAGGGTATCAATGATGGCTTTTTAACTCCGTTTAGAGTGAGAAACTTAAGTACAAATTTTGACAAATACCAATATGATCCGTCTGATGATATTGATGGAGAAATTGACCGGGAAAGAACCTACAAAGGTAACGAAGTATTCATTGTTGACAAGGAACTTGAGCGGGTTAAAAAGTTTATGGATGAAATCAACCAAAACGATAAAACTCTTGTATTTTGTGCGACACAAACTCATGCCGGCTTAGTCAGAGATATGATAAACCAATGCAAAACCGTAAGTACAAATCCCAACTATTGCGTTAGGGTAACGGCAGATGACGGAGAACGCGGAGAAATGTTTTTAAGACAATTTCAAGACACTTCAAAAACTATTCCGACAATTTTAACCACATCTCAAAAACTCTCAACCGGTGTAGATGCTGTGCAGGTTAAAAATATCATTTTGCTGCGGCCGGTAAACTCTATGATTGAATTTAAGCAGATTATCGGCAGAGGAACCAGAGTTTGCGAAGATAAAGATTATTTTACCATTTATGATTTTGTCGGCGCTTCCAAAAATTTTGAAGACAAAGAATGGGACGGTCCGATAGAATATGCCGGAAAATCTGACAGCGGCAATGGCCGTCAAGCCGGTCAAGGCGGCAGCGGCGGTAATGGTAACGGCGGTAAAACTTCCGAGCCAAAGAAAATAATAAAGATTAAATTAGGCAAAGGCCGCGAAGTTCAAATTTTTGATGACGGAACGACTTTTTATGATAAAGACCTAGGAAAGCCAATCCGTACAAAAGAATTTATTGAACGGCTGGTCGGTCAAATGCCAAACTTCTTTAAAACAGAAGAAGAGTTACGGCAAATATGGCTAGACCCTATAACCAGAAAAATATTGCTCAAGCATTTTGCTGAAAAAGGGTATAATAAGGAAACATTTAAATATATTCAAAAGGCCTTGCAGGCAGAGGATAAAGATGTATTTGATGTTTTGAGTTATCTGGCGGAATTTTGCAATGACATGATGACCCGAACCGAAAGAGCCGGACAATGCAAGGTTTATGTTATGGATAACTATGCGGCAAGACAATATGCCTTTATTGAATTTGTATTGCAGCAATATGTTAAAGAGGGTATTTCGGAGCTTGATGACGAAAGAGTTGCTAAACTGGTAAACCTGAAATATGGTTCACCTATGAATGCCTTTCAAGAGTTGGGCAAGATGGATGAAATCCGCTCAATGTTCTGCAACTTCCAACAATATCTATATAAAGAAGCGGTGTAGGTAAAAGAACGTGATAGATTCAGTTTCGCAAATATCATAATCGCAACAGTTTATAATTTTACAAAATTAAGAGGTCTAAGATGGCAGAGAAAAATAACGCAAATATCGGTTTTGAAAAGCAAATATGGAATGCTGCTTGTGAATTGTGGGGACATATTCCGGCGGCAGATTACCGCAAGGTGATTATCGGGTTAATCTTTTTGCGCTATATTTCTTTTGCCTTTGAAAAGCGCTATAACGAGCTTGTTGCCGAGGGCGAGGGCTTTGAAGATGAAAAAGACGCTTATATTATGGATGGTATTTTTTATGTTCCGGAAGCGGCGCGCTGGAATAAAATCGCCGCCGCAGCTCATACGCCGGAAATAGGCTTAATCATTGATGACGCTATGCGCGCTATTGAGGCGGAAAATAAATCTTTGAAAGATGTTTTGCCTAAAAATTACGCTAATCAGGCTTTGGATAAAAGGGTTTTGGGCAATGTAGTAGACTTATTCACCAACAACATAGATATGTCGGAAACAGACAAAGACAAGGATTTGCTGGGGCGTACCTATGAATATTGTATTGCCAAATTTGCGGCGTATGAGGGGACTAAGGGCGGAGAATTTTATACCCCGTCCAGCATTGTGAAAACCATTGTTGAGGTGCTGAAACCGTTTGATAATTGCCGCGTTTATGACCCTTGCTGCGGTTCGGGCGGTATGTTTGTGCAATCGGTCAAATTTTTGCAGGTGCATGGCGGCAACCGCGACCATATTTCTGTTTATGGGCAGGAAGCGAACGCAGACACTTGGAAAATGGCTAAAATGAATATGGCTATCCGCGGTATTGATGCTGATTTTGGACCGTATCAGGCAGACACGTTCTTTAATGACCAGCATCCGCATGAAAAATTTGATTTTATTATGGCAAATCCGCCATTTAACCTTTCCAATTGGGGACAAGACAAGCTGCAGGACGATGTGCGCTGGAAATATGGTATTCCGCCTGCCGGCAACGCCAACTATGCGTGGATTCAGCACATGATACATCATTTGGCGCCGAATGGCAAAATCGGTTTGGTGCTGGCTAACGGCGCGCTTTCTTCGCAAACAAGCGGGGAGGGAGAAATCCGTAAAAATATTATAAATGCTGATTTAGTTGAGGGCATAATCGCTTTGCCGCCGCAGCTGTTTTATAGCGTAACAATTCCGGTTACATTATGGTTTATCAGTAAAAACAAAGCCCAAAAAGGGCGCACGGTATTTATTGACGCGCGCAAAATGGGTTATATGGTAGACCGTAAACACCGAGATTTTACTGATGATGATATTGCCAAAATTGCCGATACATTCACGGCTTTTCAAAATGGAAAGTTAGAGAATGTTAAAGGCTTCTGCGCTGTGGCAACAACGGCTGAAATTGCGGCGCAGGACTATATTTTAACTCCGGGGCGATATGTGGGGATTGAAGAGCAGCAAGATGACGGCGAACCGTTTGAAGATAAAATGAAACGTCTGACCGGCGAGCTTGCGGATATGTTTAAGCAGTCTGATGCTTTGCAGTCGGAAATTTGCGAAAAGCTAAAAGCAATCGGTTGGGAGATAAAATAAATGGAACAACAAAATAATATTGTTATATATCAGACAGAAAATGGGAAAAATAAAATAGATGTGCAGTTGCAGAATGAGACTATTTGGCTCTCGCAAAAAGATATGGCAGAACTATTTGAATGCAGTACAGATAATATTTCACTGCATTTAAAAAACATCTACAAAGAACAAGAATTAAGTAAAGATTCAACTACCGAGGATTTCTCGGTAGTTCAAAAAGAGGGAGCAAGAAATGTTAAAAGACCAAAAACTTTTTATAATTTAGACGCTATAATAGCTGTCGGTTATCGTATAAATTCTAAAAAAGCGACCCAATTTCGTATATGGGCGACAGGTATATTGAAGCAATATCTTGTTGATGGCTATGCGGTTAATGAAAAACGCCTGCTGGAACAAAAATCTAAAATTACCCAACTGCAAAATGCAATTAAACTTTTAAGCCGCTGTATTGAAAATCAGGCAAATACTCTTGATGACGCGCAGAATTTGGCAAAGGTGCTGGAAAATTTTGCTCAAGGTTTGGAGCTATTAGATGATTATGATAATAAAACTCTGGCAACAAAAGGATTGACTAAGCGAGAAGCTGTTAAAATTTCTAAAGAAGAGTATTTGCAGCTTATTGCAGAAATGAAACCGGAGTTTGGTTCTGATGTGTTTGCAAACCCTAAAGATGATAGTTTTGATAGCTCAATTAACCAAATTTATCAGACATTCGGCGGAGTGGAATTGTATCCGACATTAGAAGAAAAAGCTTCCATGTTGTTATATTTTCTGGTTAAAAATCATGGCTTTACAGATGGCAATAAAAGAATTGGCGCGGCTTGCTTTTTATATTTCTTAGATAAAAACGGTATTTTATATAAAAACAGCAACTCCATAATTGATAATGCCACACTATTTACACTCACGCTTCTTATTGCCGAAAGTAAGCCTGAAGAAAAAGAAACAATGAAACAAGTAATTTTAAGCGTGCTGAATAATGGGTAGAAATTAAAAAAATATATACATTTTCAATTTGTAATGTGGTAATATTTGGAAAATGAGGTTTTGTAAATAAACAAGCATAGGAAAACAAGGTGGAATAATATGAATATTAACAATGAAAATTTATGGTGTTGGATTTGTCATCCTTTAGATTCTTTTCATTCTTTAGAACCAAATACTTTTTTATTTATGTTTATAATAATTGGCTTTGTTGTGGCATATCTTGTCTATAGAATTTCAAACAAATGGAAAAAACTTAATATAAAAAATTATCTTGTTATTGCAATGTGGGCTGTTTTGGGCTTTTTTCTTTGTTTTATTAGTCCTTTTAGACCAGATCTCAAAGAAGCCATGAAAAATATAATTGATTGTTTATCAGCATTTGGTCCTACGATAACAGCTTTGTTAGTTGCTTGGATTTCAGTATGGCAATTTGATTTACAAAGAAAGCAACATAATTTAGCTTTATACGAAAAACGTTGGGATTTTTGGGAAGAGACAAAAAAATTAGGAAATGAAGCTCAATCATTTAAGCATATATTTTGTGAAGATATAAAAGATGACAATAATGAAAATTATTATACTATAAGTAATAAAATTAAATCTTTAGCAAATAGGTCTACGGTTTTATTTGGGAAAGAAGTTGAAAAAGATTTTTTAGATATTGTAGATTCTTTTGAAAAGTTACATCAAATAGATGATAAAATTCTATCAAATTTAAAGTATAAAGATAGTTATAATAGTATGGGGCGAAATATAGCCCAAGAAAACATGGAATTACATAATAATAAGCTAAAGTTAAGTCCTTTACATGTTAAGCAATGGGACATTCTTGCCGAAAAAATTTTTGCAAAAATAAAAGAGCTAGATGTATAAAAAGAGGAAAACAATGAATAGTTGGAAATCCATTAAACTTAGTGATGTTTGTCATTTCTCTAGTGATAAAATAGAGGTAAGCAATTTATCATTAGACAATTATGTATCTACAGAAAATATGCTGCCTAACAAATCAGGAATTTGTAGAGCTGTAAATTTGCCAAACACATCTCTTACAGTAGCATTTAATTTTGGAGATATTTTGCTTTCTAACATACGACCATATTTCAAAAAAATATGGTTTGCAAATTTTGATGGTGGCTGTTCTAATGATGTTTTAGTGCTTAAAGCAAAAGAAAGTATAGATGCTAAGTTTCTATATTATATTTTAAGTGATAATAAATTTTTTGATTATGATACAGCGAATGCTAAAGGTACAAAAATGCCACGAGGCGATAAAGCAGCCATAATGAATTATGTATTTCCTCTACCACCTCTTGATATTCAAAAGAAGATTGCGGGGGTGTTGGGAGCGCTGGACGATAAAATTGAGCTAAATAATAAAATAAACACTAACTTAGAACAGCAGATTTATACTTTAGTTGAGCAGGATATTTTGAATATAGAAACAAAAATATCTCTAGATGAATTTTGCAATGTTTTTACAGGACGTAAAAATGCAAATGAATTTGAAAAGAATGGAGTAAATAAGTTTTTCACTTGTGGTCCAGAGGCATTAACAATAAACAGTTTTATATATGATGGTCCTGCCATAATTGTTTCCGGTAATGGAGCTTATACCGGTCGTACAAGATTTTATAATGGTAAATTTGACTTATACCAACGTACATATGCCTGTACAATAAAAGAAAATATAAAATCTGATTACATTTATATTTTATATCCTATACTTAAGTTGCAGCTTGAAAAAAAGTTGATGGGCGGAACTCATGGTTCTGCTATTCCGTATATTGTGATGAACGATATAGCTAAGTTTCAAGTCCCTTTTAATGAACCTATTTTCAATAAAATAGCACCGATGTGTAAAGCCATGATTGATAAAATACAAGCAAATGAAGCAGAAAATGAAAAGCTATCGGCGCTCCGCGATGTTCTCCTGTCAAAACTTATGAGTGGGGAAATAGATGTATCAAAGGTGGATATAAATGAATTAAATGCTGAAAGTAAGTTATTATAAGGAGGAAATAAATGCGGAAGAATATTTTTGAGATTTTAGAAAGTAGATATGATATAAACAATGAATTTGAAAAAATAAAATCGTTATTTTATAGTCATCTTGTATCCTATAGTTATACTGATGTTTATTTTAATGTTAAAACTTCTAAATATACTTATATGCAAATGGTTAAAGATGTTTTCTATTCTTGGAAAGGACGTGGAACATGTATTAGTTGTGAAAATATGCGTCAAGAATTGGGAATAGATATTCTTGAAAATGAAACTAAGATAACAGCAGATGAAATTATTGAGTGTTTAGAATATTATGAGAATATTTCTATGCTATATATGAAAAAAGTTCTTCCTAAATCTAAACATAAAATATTACCAGAAGCAAATATATTAAAATGTAACATAGGTGTTTTATTAAATCACTTGAATATGGAAGAAAAATATATTCCAAAGTACGATGCGATAATTATTATTCCTAAAAATCCATCAGCAACTGCTGTAGCTGAGATATCTTCAGAAGATACAGCAATGGCAATTTTAATGTATCATCAC
>CAVKTH010000015.1:0-26603 GCA_963659495.1 Bacteroidaceae bacterium
CTGTTTAAAGGCTTAAATATGTAGGGTACATCCCACTAACGAAATATAAAAACGGCGGAATTTCTCCCGCCGCCAATTTTCCTATTTATAACGTATAGATAAGAAAATTCGGTGTTTCCGAATAATCAGAATAATGCGTATTCTCATTATTTATTCCTTTCGTTGTTGGAAAGGGGAAAAACCGCACCTATATAGATAAAAGTATTGACTTTTATACAGAAATAGGCTATCTTTAACTTAGAATTGAGTTAAAGAATCGGTTTAACCCCTTTCATATTAAAGATGTGTCCGGTGTCCTATACCGGACTATTTTTGTATACAGTATAATTGTTCGTTTGTCAAATTTAATCTTTTAATTGTAACTATTGATGAAATAACAATGAATAATGACTTGTTGGAACACACAAACCACGCAGACTGCGTGGCCAAACCAATAGGTTTGTAGTATTAGCAAGGCTGTTATTTATTTGCAATATGTCTTATAAATCATTCAAAGGCAGGGACGCTAAAATCCCTGCCTTTAATTTTTTTTGCTGCTTATTTTCATCATCATTGCTTTGTTATTATACGCATAGTAATGACAAATCTCTTAATTTCACCTACAGGCAGATACTAGCTAGACGAGTTCTTCCTCGTCTTCATCAGCGGTCTTCTCCAAATCAGCTTTGACTTTTGGATCATTCATCAGCTTATTGATTCTGTCGGCTTCTTCAAAAGTGTCGTCTACTCTGAAATTGATATCCGGAGTAAAACGCAGTTTCAATTTTGCGGCAACCAGCTTTTTGAACACCCATTTTTCAGCATTCAGCTGTTCCAAAATAACCCCCAGATTTTTGCCGTTCAGGGTCATCAAATAAACTGTGGCATACTTCAAATCCGGCGACATAACCACTTGCGTGATTGTAATAAACGCTTCGGCAATTTCCGGACTGCGCACCTCGCCTTTTTCTAAAGCCGTGGCAATAACCTTGCGGATTTCCTGCCCGACACGCAGCTGACGCTGCGATAATTCATGAGCCATTTTTAACTCCTTTCTTTAGAGGGTTTTAGCAATTTCTTCTACTTCGTAGCACTCAATAGAATCATTTACCTGAATGTCGTTGTAGTTTTCAAAACTCATACCGCATTCATATCCCTCTTTAACTTCTTTCACATCATCTTTATAACGTTTCAGCTGACCGAGATTACCGTCGTGAATTACCACATTGTCGCGCAGCAATCTGATTTTAGCTCCGCGCTTAACCATACCTTCGGTAATCATACAGCCGGCAACTTTGCCCACACCGGTAATATTGAACACGCTGCGGATTTGCGCATAGCCCAAAATCTTTTCGCGCAGTTCCGGCGTCAGCATACCCTCCAGAGCTTTCTTCACATCGTCTACCACCGTATAAATAATAGAGTAGTAGCGAATGTCAACCCCGTCGCGATGAGCCATATCGCGGGCCTGAGCATTGGCGCGAACGTTAAAGCCGATAACAAACGCATCGGAAGCTTTAGCCAAAGTAATATCGGATTCCGAAATCGGACCGACGGCCGAATGCAGGATTTGCACCGAAACTTCATCATTGGAAAGTTTCTTTAAGGTCCCCTCCAAAGCCTCAATAGAACCTTGAACATCAGCCTTAATAATCACAGACAAGTGCTTAGACTCGCCGGATTTAATCTTATCCATCATCTGTTCCATAGCCGATTTAGCGCTCTTAACCAGTTTGGCGTCACGCTCTTTACGGATACGGTAACCGGTAACTTCTTTAGCCTGTGTTTCATCTTTTACCACCACAAAGGTGTCGCCGGCCATAGGCGTGCCTTGCAAGCCCAAAACCTCTACCGGAGTAGCCGGCTCGGCTTCGCTGACTTTGCGGCCGTGTTCGTTAAACATAGCGCGCACGCGTCCCCATTCTTTGCCGGCAATCAAAATATCGCCCACATGCAAAGTTCCGCGCTGTACCAAAACTGTAGCCACGCTGCCGCGTCCTTTTTCCATTTTGGCTTCAATAACCGCACCTTCGGCCGCATGGTTCGGATTGGCCTTTAAGTCAAGCATTTCCGCCTGCAGCAAAATAGCCTCAACCAATTTGTCAATATTGATGCGTTTTTTAGCCGAAACTTCTGCACACAAGCATTCGCCGCCCATTTCTTCAACGCCGATGCCGTATTGCAGCAATTCGGTTTTAACTCGCAGCGGATCCGCCCCCGGCAAGTCAATTTTGTTAATTGCCACCACAATAGGAACTTCGGCGGCTTGAGCATGGCGGATAGCCTCCACAGTTTGCGGCATGATACCGTCATTAGCGGCAACCACCAAAACCACAATATCCGTAACTTTAGCACCGCGGGCGCGCATTTCAGAGAATGCTTCGTGTCCCGGAGTATCAATAAAGGTAATCTTTTGACCGTTGGCAACTTTAATTTGATAAGCACCGATGTGCTGAGTAATACCGCCGGCCTCTTTAGCAGCCACGTTAGTTTCGCGCAAAGCGTCCAACAGCGAGGTTTTACCATGGTCAACGTGTCCCATAACCGTCACAATCGGCGCACGCGGCTTCAAATCTGCTTCCGTATCGGCAGGACCGGTCAAGCCCTCTTCAACATCGCTGTCGGCCACACGCTTAAACTTGTGTCCCATATCTTCTACCACAATTTGCGCGGTATCGGCGTCAATAGCCTGATTGATAGTCGCCATAACACCCAAAGACATCAAGCGTTTAATCACATCGGCACTTTTTTCGGCCATACGGTTAGCCAGTTCCTGCACCGTGATGGTTTCCGGAATAATCACTTCCTTAATAATTTTTTCCTGCGGAGCCTGTACCTGCACCGGTTTAGGCTGTTTTTTCTTAAAGTGGCGGCGCGGAGTACCATAGCCGTAATCATCGTCATCATCGCTGTTCATATAGGCGTTTAGATTGATTTTATTATTGCGGCGCTGCGGCTCAAAGCTGCGTTTTTGAATTTTCTTGCGTTCCTGCTCAAAAGTTTCTTCGCGGGTCATAACATGCTTTTCAACTACAGCCGACTTTTTGCCTTTTTTGTGATAATTTTCCTCATCATCGTCTTCATCATCATAATCTTCTTTAGACTTTTTCAAACGATGTTCAACACCCTCATTTTTAGGTGCAGCTTTAGGAGCAGATTTTTCGGCAGGTGTCTGCTTTTTGGCTGATTCAGCATCTTTTTTAGCCTTTTCTGCAGCTGCTTTAGCCTCTGCTTCGGCTTTAGCTTTGGCCTTTTCAGCGTCTTCTTTTTCCTGCTGAGCTTTGGCGCGTTCTTCCTGCAGTTTCTGCCGCTGAGCGTTGCGGATTTCCTCCTCTTGCCGGCGTTTTGCGTCATGCTCTTTAGCTTCTGCCAAAAGCTTTAATTTCTGCGCGGTTGCTTCATCTATTTCTTTTTTAGGAGCAGTCTGCGCTGTTTGATTTAAAATTCTTTTTTTGCGTACTTCAACCTGCACCACTTTCTTGCCGTCGGCGGCCGGTGTTTTATTAAGATTTTTCAAAGTGAGGGTTGATTTTCCTGACAATGTTAATTTTCCCTTTGCACTTTCTTCTGTCATCTGGTAAATACTCCAATTATATATCCAAAAATGTTTGATACCGTTTCAAAGCCAATCTGACCATGTCGCTCATTTTACCTTTTTTTACCGCTAAATAAACGGTATTTTCGCGGTCAAATGCTGTGCTGAGAGTTTCAGTATCATATAATGTAAACTTTTCTAAATCTGCGGACAATTCTGCGATTTTCTGCCTGCCGTCTGCACCGGCGTCTGTAGCTTCTACCACAAAGGCTGCCCGGCCTTTTATAATCAATTCTTTTACTTTTTCAAATCCTAAAACCAAATCGCCGGCCTTACGCGCCAAGTTAAGCGCATCCAAACCTTTTTTGGTTAAAATACCTTCAACAATTTCCGGCATATTCGGTGCATATTCCACTCTTTTATGCAGAATTTTGTTAAACGGATGTTTTTCTACAAGGCTATGCAGCAGCTTTTTAGAGTTGGAAACATAAAAGCCGCGTCCGTCAATTTTTTTATTAAAATCCGGAAGCATTGTGCCGTCTCGCAGCGTCACAAAACGCAGCAGGTTTTCTTTATTCAGAACTTCCCCGCTTATCACGCATTTTCTGGTTTCCAACTCTTTAGCCATTGCAATACCCTTTCAGCAAAAACTATTCTTTATTTTCGCTGTCTTCGTCTTTGAACCAATGTTCGCGGGCAGACATAATGATGTCGTTGGCTTCAACCTCTGACAAAGCATTTTCGCCCAGCATATCGCGCAGCTCGTCAGCAGCCAAATCAGCCAAATCATCAATATTCTTAACGCCTTTTTCAGCCAAGGTAATAATCATATCCTGATCCAAGCCTTTAACTTCTTTCAAGCTTTCGTCAATCTTCAAAGACTTGCTCTTTTCGGCAAATTCTGCATTGCGCTTAGCAATATATTCTTTGGCGCGGTTTTGTAGTTCAGAAGCCACATCTTCGTCAAAGCCATCAATGTCAGCCAGTTCTTTAAGGTCTACCATAGCGATTTCATCAATAGTAGAGAAGCCCTCGGCCACCAGCAAGTGAGCAATCATATCGTCAACATCCAAAGCTTCCATAAAGCGCTGCAGACGGACTTTGTTTTCATTGGCGCGGCGTTCATGCTCTTGCTCTTCGGTCAAAACATCAATATCCGCACCCAGCAGCTGAGAAGCCAATTTAACATTCTGACCTCTGCGGCCGATAGCCAACGAGAATTGCTCTTCCGGAACCACAGCTTCAATGCGGTTATTTTCTTCATCCAGAACCACTTTAGTAACTTCTGCCGGAGCCAAAGCGCTGACAATATATTGAGCCTTGTCTTCAGAATAAGGAACGATATCAATTTTTTCGCCCTGCAGTTCGGTTACCACAGCCTGAACGCGGATACCGCGCAGACCAACGCAGGCGCCGACCGGATCAATAGTTTTATCGGTTGCGCGTACGGCAATTTTCGCTTTAGAGCCAGCATCGCGGGCTACGCCCATAATCTGCACAATACCGTCATAGATTTCCGGCACTTCCTGAGTAAACAGTTTTGCCATAAATTCCGGACAGGTGCGGGACAAGAAAATCTGAGGGCCTTTAACTTCGCGGCGCACATCCAAAACATAGGCGCGCACACGGTCGCCGTTTTTGAATTTCTCTCTCGGAATAATCTCGTCATGACGCAAAACAGCTTCGGTTTTGCCGATATCCAAAATCACATTGCCGAACTCAATTCTTTTAACTGTACCGTTGATAATGGTGCCGACTTTTTCTTTATATTCTTCAAACTGCTTGTTGCGTTCGGCTTCGCGTACTTTCTGCATAATAACCTGCTTAGCTGTCTGAGCAGCAATACGTCCAAAGTCAATCGGCGGCAGCTGGTCAATAATAAAATCGCCTACTTTCAGTTTTTTGTCATAGCATGTAGCGTCTTTCAAAGTAATCTGAGCTGCTTCATTTTCAATTACGGCATCATCAGGCACAACTTCACGATAGCGAGCCAAAGAAATAGCGCCGGTTTTGCGGTCAATAGTCGCGCGGATGTCATGTTCAAAGCCGTATTTTGTACGTCCGGCTTTTTGAATGGCAACTTCCATCGCCACAAAAACATCTTCTCTGTCAATATTTTTTTCTCTGGCAACCGTGTCAGCCACTAACACGATTTCAGGTCTCGGCATATTTTCAAAATTTTCCATTTTTTCCTCATCAAAAAATTAAAGTTCAACAGCTTCATGAGCTGCCTGATATTCTTCCCAAAGTTCATCAGTCAGAACCAGTTTGGCTTTAGTCATGGCGTCATACGGAATAGTATATTCCACCCCGTCCATATCCATAACAATTTCTCTGTCATCGGCACGCAGCAGCATACCTTTGAAACGCTTGCGGTTTTCTACCTTTTCAGAGGCTTCAACCTTAATTACATAGTTGCAGAAACGCTGAAAATGCTCAGGCTTGGTCAATGGTCTGTCCAGCCCCGGAGAGCTGACTTCCAGCGAATATTTTTCTTTTATCGGATCTTTTTCATCCAAGACATCCGAAAGCTTGCGGCTGACTTCTGCGCAGTCATCAACTGTCAAATCGCGCGAATGGTCGGCAACATCAATCATTACCTGCAGTGTGGGATTCGCCTGACCGATAGTCATCACGCGCACCAGCTCAAAGCCGGCTTTTTCCACCACGGGTTCAATCAAGTCCTGTAAATAGTGTTTTTGCATATATTTTCCTTTAACAAAAAAGCGGGGCTTTTCAGCTCCACTCTATAATTCTTTATTGTTGTCAAAACTTATATCATACTTTTTTGAATTGTAAAGCATTTTTTACATAACTGTGAATTATTGAAAAATTTTTCATTTAATCATTGACAAGTAATAGTTAATATTTTACAAAATAACATATTTTATAACTATAAGAGGTTAAAACGATGTCTATTGTATATTATATTTGCTTTTTTGCCGGCGCAGCATTGGCTGCCAAAATATTTCACGGCATATTCAGACTTTTATTAAACAAAGTTTTTAAGAATAATAACTTTATCTTAATCAATGCTCTGTCTTGGATAACCATAGGCTTTGTCGGCGGATTTGGCTTTTTGGAAAAATACAACAATGACTATTTGCTTTCGGTTTCAAACACTTTGATAAATTACTTTTTACCGCAGCTTTTGTGGGTGTTTGATGATTGGCGCAAACAGAAAAAAGCTGACAAAGCAGCCGTTCCGGCAGCAAAATAAGGCTTTAGAACAGTCACATTAAATCAAACTATAAAGATAGCCGCGGATTATCTGATAGAACGGATTTTAAATTAAAAGAAAACGCAAAGAATGAGCTTAATGCGCCGTGCTTGCTAAGCAACGTGTACAAAACACCTACTCTACCAAGCAATGCGGATAATGGTACAGATAAAGGCAACTCTAGTTCTGAAGAAAATCCTAGTGTACATAGAAGTACATGAATTTTCTGAATGAACGTAAACTGCCTTTAGATGTGCCGTTAGACACATTACTTATATTTACTAAAATCCGGATAATGAGGCTAATACGCATTAACTTTTTTGCGCCGTGTACAAAATAGTACACAAGCATAAAAAGTTAAAAGTAGTAGACTATTAGGCGGATTTTAATTTTCTGGCGGCGCCGGATATACGCATCACACAATACGATGCCACCTGCTCTGCCGGTAAATTGGTAGTTTTGCAGTCACGCTCACAATCATAGAGCATAGACAAGGCACCAAGCAAACGCTCGCGCGTCCAAATCCGCAGCTGCTGCATAAAAGAATTTTTGCGGTAAAACATCAAAGGGGGACGCAAGGATTTCAGCGCTTCATCGGCAGACTTTCCGCTTTCCAGCTGCGCAGCACAGCCCAATATTTTGTTAAAATGATAGGTCAGCTGGCGGATTATGGTTGCCGGCTCTTCGCCCTCTTTCAGCAGACGGTCAAACATCGCGCAAGCTTTCAAAACCTCGCCGCCGGCTGTATAATAGCAAAAATCCTCATAATTGGCGCCGGCCACATCACTGACTGCAGCTTTTACATCGGCTATAGTCACATTTTTGCGCTCGCCTAAATACATTGCCAATTTTTCAATTTCGCCCTGATTTACCTTGCGGTCAGGCGACAAACGCGAACACAAAACCTGCAAAGACGCAGTATCAAAAGTCAGCCCCTGCGCCCGCAGCAGCGCCGCGGCTGATTCGGCAATATTTTCTTCGCGGTCGTCATAGCAGCCGGCAATAATCACATCGGCTCGGTCTTTTGCCCAAGTTATCAGCGATGATTTTGTATTGAGCGAAGATGAACTTACAATCAGCAAATTGTCCGATTTTGTATCCGGTATCAGATTTTTCAAAACCGCCGCCAGATTATTATCGGCGTTTTTAACCACCACCGCGCGGCGTCCGCCCATCAGCGACTGCGCATAATATTCGGCGTAAATTTCCTGCCCGTCTTTAGAGATTTCACTCATTTCCAAAGCTGCATAGCGAAAAGCATCCTGCACATCCCCGCACACGGCTTCGGCGCATTTTTTCTGCAGCAGAGCAATGGTTCCCTCATTGCTGCCGAAAAGGATAACGCACTTCACATCCGGATTGGGATTTTTGCAAAAACTTTCTAACTGTGCCTGCTTAAAATTCATTCGGGTTGCCGCGTTTTGTCTTTATTGAGTGGAAATAAGCACCGATTCGCAATGAAATATCATTAGCAATAATCTTAGCGCCGTCTTTTTCAACTTTCTTTTTATCCATGGTAGTAGAATACGGATTATCCAGCAAGTCATAGCTCAAATATACCCAGCTGCGGCCGCTGACAAGCTGTCCGTCATCCTTGCTCCACAGCGAATAGTTTACCGTATACTTTACCTTTTCACGGGTTGCGGTGATATCATCGCGCAAAGCCTGCTGAACGGTCTCGGCATTTGCCGGCTGTATTCTTAAGAAATACTTGGCGCATTTAGGCGTTCCGTAAGGATTAAACGTATCCATCAGCTCGTTTCTAATCATCTGCCCCAGACGGTCGGTAACGGTTTCAACTTTTATCTGTGCCATTTCACGCACGATATCGGTATCAAACTTATTATTATAATACCACAAATCATCGCCGGATGTTTTTTCCACATACAGCGGTTCAAAGCCGCAGGCGGCGAGTCCGAAAACCGCCGCCAAAACTATATATTTTGCTCTATATAACAATGTTTACAATCCTATTCGGTACAACAATAACTTTTTTAACCTCATGCCCTTCTAATTGGCGGGCTACATTTTCCAAAGCCAATGCGGCTTTTTCAACGTCTCCGCGGGCTGCATCTTTGGCAACGGTGATAGTTCCGCGCATTTTGCCGTTTATCTGCACGCCCATCGTTACCATATTATCCTCTGCCAATTTAGCATCGCCGGCCGGCCAAGTTTCGGTAATAACCAAAGTATCATGCCCCAAGCGCGCCCACATTTCCTCGGCCAAGTGCGGAGTAAACGGACTGAGCAGCTTAATCAGAGTTTCATACATTTCCGCCGGAATCTGCGCCATATCTGACAAATAGTTAACATAAATCATCAGCGAAGAAACTGCGGTGTTAAACTTCATAGTGTCAATGCGCTCGGTAACTTCCAAAATGCACTTATGCATAGCCCGCAAATCATCGGCAGTTGGCTTAGCGTCTTTAGACACTTTCTTAAACAAAGCATAAACCTTGCTGACAAAGCGATATACGCCGTTCAGGCTTTCTTCCGACCACATTGCCACTTGGTCAAACGGTCCGATAAACATTTCATACAAACGGAATGTATCCGCGCCGTAGGTAGAAACAATATCATCCGGATTTACGACATTGCCGCGGGATTTAGACATTTTTTCGCCGTTAGAAGCCAAAATCATCCCGTGCGATGTACGCTTGTGATACGGCTCCGGCATCGGCACATAGCCGCAGTCATACAAGAATTTATGCCAAAAACGAGAATACAGCAGGTGCAGCGTGGTGTGTTCCATACCGCCATTGTACCAATCCACGTTCATCCAATAATCCAAAGCTTCTTTAGAGGCAAATTCCTTGTCGTTGTGCGGATCGCAGTAGCGCAGAAAATACCAAGAAGAACCGGCCCAATTCGGCATTACGTCGGTTTCACGGCGAGCCGAACCGCCGCAGCACGGACAAGTTGTTTTTACCCATTCTGTAGCATTAGCCAGCGGAGAGTCACCGTTATCATTCGGGCGGTAATCCGGAACTTCCGGCAATTTCAGCGGCAGCTGATCTTCCGGAATCGGCTGCCAGCCGCAATGTTCGCAATAAACCATCGGAATAGGCTCGCCCCAATAGCGCTGGCGGGAGAATACCCAGTCGCGCAGCTTGAAGTTAACTTTAGCTTTGCCGAAACCTTTTTCCTCGGCATATTTAATGGCAGCGGCCATAGCTTCTTTTTTATCCATACCGTCCAAAAAACCGGAATTGATATGCTTGCCGTCTTCTTCCCAAGCTTTTTCGCTGATATCTCCGCCGTCCAAAACTTGAATAATCGGTAAATTAAAGACTTTGGCAAAATCATAGTCGCGCTGGTCGTGCGCAGGAACTGCCATAATGGCGCCGGTGCCGTAACCGGTCAAAACATAGTCAGAGATAAACACCGGTATCAACTTGCCGGTAAACGGATTTTTCGCTTTAATGCCTTTTAATTCCACGCCGGTTTTAGTAGTGTCGGCTGTACGCTGCAGCTCAGATTTTTTAGCCGCTTCATCAATATAATTCTGTACTTCGGCGGCATTTCCAAAACGGCTCATCAGCTCTTTAACAAACTCATGCTCCGGCGCCATAACCGTATAGGTCACGCCGAAAGTCGTATCCGGACGAGTGGTGTAAACCACCATATTTTTGCCCAAATAATTGCCGTCATTGTCAGTCAGTTCAAAACTCAGCTCTGCGCCTTCAGAACGGCCGATCCAGTTGATTTGAGTAGAACGCACGCGGTCAATAAAATCTACTTCTTTTAAATCGTCAATCAAGCGGTCGGCATATTTAGTGATAGCCACCATCCATTGCTCTTTATCGCGGCGAACCACAGGAGCTCCGCAGCGCTCGCAGCAGCCGTTGACAACTTCTTCATTAGCCAAGCCGACTTTGCAGGACGGGCACCAGTTAATTGCCATTTTGGATTTATAGGCCAAGCCGTGCTTCCACAGCTGAATAAACATCCATTGCGTCCATTTATAATATTCAGGATCGCAGGTGGCAAAACTTCTGTCCCAGTCAAAGCTGAAACCGATAGATTTAAGCTGGCGGGTAAAGTTTTCTATATTCTGCTTGGTTGAAATTGCCGGATGCACGCCGGTTTTGATAGCGTAATTTTCGGCCGGCAAGCCAAAAGCGTCAAAACCCATCGGATACAAAACATTAAAGCCCTGCATTCTCTTTTTGCGGGAAACCACGTCTAACGCCGTATAAGAGCGCGGATGCCCCACATGCAAGCCGGCACCGGACGGATAAGGAAACTCAACCAAAGCATAAAATTTTGGTTTAGAATGGTCTATTTCAACTTTATAAGCTTTTTCATCATTCCAAATTTTCTGCCATTTTGCTTCAATAGAGCGGAAGTTATATCTATCTTCCAGCTGCCATTCTTTTTGCCATTCGGCAAACGATTCTTTTCCGTTATATCTGGCGTTACCCGACATTGTTAGTTATCTCCGTAATAAATTTTTTTTCAAACTTTGCTCAAAGTAGCACAATGTTTCCCAAATTTCAAAGATTTTTTGCGTTTATACGCAGCAGAGGCTGCAGTATTAACTAAATTATAACGCTTGGCTGCTACTCTTGGCAAAACAAAGGAGTAAAAAGCATGAACGGACAAACTTTTTTGCAAAAAGCTTTAGAGCAATCGTTTAAGCAGCCGTTAATGACCGACTACAATAATATAGACTTTGTATTTTGCCGCGATTCCAGCGGAAATTTTATTATGGGCGATAAAAGCGAATGTAATTTTGCACCGTGCTTAATCTCGTCTTCCGAGATAAAAAACTGCATAAACAACGCCTGCCACGACATCCGCCACTCTTCGGCGCTGAATCACGAATACGAAACTTTCCGCCACTATTTTGAAGAAAACATCATTATTCCCGAAAAAACGCCGACTATCCAATCTTTACGGCTTTGGCTGGATTTAACCTCGGTCAGCCGCCAAGCCGCGCAGAAAAAACGGGTTATCGCCGTGCTAATGCCGCCGCGTTTCAAAGAAACTCTTGCAGATATGGAAAAAGGCTACCGCGCCGCCCTCAAAAAAGTTCAGCTTTGCGAACAAGAAAATCTTGACGCCGTAGAAATTGCCTTAATTACCGATTTTACAGCTGCGTATCACAAAGTAATGCTTTCCTTTTCAGGTTATGACTGCCTGTTTTTTGCCAATAAGCTAAGGCTGCGCCAAGCCCTGCTCTGCGCCCTGAATATCATTAAAGAAAAAGGCAGCGTGCCGGCTGAATTTGAATTGCAGCACCCGTTTTTAGGCAGCGGCTGCAAATGGAGCAAAGCCTATGCCGGACGCTGCCGCAGCAATATGCTGATGCTGATTTCCAAACTGCAGAATCTGGCACATAATGAAAGCCTTTTTGAATTGGCGCAGACCTATCTGCAAAACCGCAGCCGATATCAGCAAAAGTTTCACGATTTCTGCAATAGCCGGAGAGCGCCGAATTTAGACGATATTATTGCCATCAAAAAAGCTGCGCAGACCATGTTTAACGAGTTTACAAAACTTTGCTATCTAGAGGGGGTGCGCAAAGCTTTTGAAGTTAATTTCCTGGACACCTGCCCGTCCCCGCAAAATCCGCCTCTGCCGTCGGTTGCTCCTAATGAGGAAATCGGTAAAATCCGCAATATTGTAGAATCCTGCCGGCAAATAGACTGCAAAAAAACCAGAACCGGAAACTTTTTCTATAACGCTTTGGAAAGCTATCAAAATTCCCGCGCTGAAATTGATAAAATCCTAACCGACTATATCGGTATTGCCGATTTAAATTTTAATCGGGAAATTGCCTGATTTTTTGCACAAAACACTAGACAAAATATAAAAAACATGTTACCTTATGTATATATTAAGGAGAAAAAAGATGGCAGAGCCTTCTACAAAACCGCAAAAATATATTCCGAATGCTTTTGAAGCGTATGCCTTGATGATGCAAAAGGAAAACTGGCGTTTTTACGACAGTAAAGAAGAATTTGAAAAAACTGTTGAAAAATATAAAAGCAATGTTGATGAAAAAGGCGTGAATGCTTGGAACAGAGTTCGTGCCTATACAGCCGCAGCCTTTGGTGTAAGTTCCAAAGACATGAGCGACGAAGCCTTAGATGCAGCCGAAAAGCAAATCCGCAGCGATAAAAAGCTGTGGAGCAAAGTTCAAGCTGCACATCTTTATAACACCGCCGGTTTTAAGCCGCAGATAGATTTAGCTGATGAAGATGAAATCAGCGCCGAAGATATTTTGCAGAAAATCAGCGAAAACCTGAAAAAAATGGAAAAAGGCAAAATCGTTGACGGCAAATATCAGCCCTCAAAGCCGGAAAGAAATGTTTTGCGGGCTTTAGGCAATTACGGCGAATTTATCCGCAACCCTAAAGATGAAAAAGAAACTGCCAGATTTTATGAAGAAATTCAAAAAAGATTCAATAAAATCAGCAAACGCGAAGACTATCAGAAATTTGAATCTAAACAGCAAAAGAAACAATCTCAGAAAACTGAACGAAAGGACAATACCATGAGCGACGATAAAGAATTTAAATTAAGCGATGAGCAGCTGGAATTTTGCAAAGCTCATGGTATTGAGGCCGCAAGCATTACTTCGGAAGAAGCTTATAAAGAAGCTGTTAAAAAATTCAGCAATGAAAATACGGATTCGCAGAAAGGCGATGACAAAACCGACGATAAAGATAATAAAAAGGATGATTCGCAAAAAACTGACGAAAACGGCGGCAAAGATGATGATAAAGATGAAAGCAAAGACGATAAGGATGATAAAGACAAACCGGCTTTGAAAATTCATGAAGCTCAGCCGCAGCCGGAAGATAAAACCAATGAAGAAACTCCGGATTGGGTAAAAGAAAAAGCTGAATGGTATAAAGCTCAGGCTGAAGAGGGTAAAATTGAAAACTACGAGCAAGATACATCTAAAGAGGGTTTTGCCGCAAAATTCAACAATGCCGAAATCCACTACAGCTCGCCGGATGATGTAACTGTTTCGCCGGACGCCGACTACAAAGTTTTTGACACTATGCTGAAAGAGCCGGATAATAAAGGACGCCCGATAGAATTTCCGGATAACGCTTCTAAAGAAATCGCCACCCGCCTGTATGCTGCCTGCGTTTTGAACGGCAACCCGATGCAAGGCGCAATACCGACTGAATTAGACGCCGAAACTTTGGCTAAAAGCGGTCTGAGCGAAGAGCAGATAAAACAAGTTCAAGACCACTTGGCAGCTTCACAGCAGAAAAATGACGG
Organism: Bacteroidaceae bacterium; assembly: GCA_963659495.1. Taxonomy (GTDB): domain Bacteria; phylum Pseudomonadota; class Alphaproteobacteria; order RF32; family CAG-239; genus RUG410. Next base: position 13,977 of record CAVKTH010000015.1, read on the forward strand.
TAAAGAGCAAACCGGAGATGAGAAAAAAGGCGAAGAAAAAAGCGGCGAACAAAAATTAAGCCAAGAAGAAATTAAAGAATATGAAAAAACAATGGAAACAGCCGCGAAATTAGGAATTGCCCCTGATGAGATCAGCCTAGCTGCTCCCGAAGGAATTACTATACTTAAAAAGCCTGAAAATGTCAAACCATTAGAAGGTGATGAAAGAAAAGCATTTATAGACAATTTAACCAAAGAACAGCTGCGAAAAGCTATAAACCTTGGCGGAAATAAAACTGACGAACAAAAAAATATGGTTGAGGAGATTCGCGGCCAGCTAATACAAAAAGACCTTGAAGCTGTAAAAAATTTAAAACAGCAATTTAACCAAATGAAAAAAGACGGCTTGATAGATGTTAAGCTAAATAAGGAGGGAAAACCGCAAATTGTTGCCGGAGCAAAAGGAAATGAAGAGGCTGTTAAAAATGCTACCGCTATTATGAAAGAAGCTTCTGAACTTGTTAAATCTGGATTAACAACAAACCGCGGCAAAGATATTGCACATGATGCCGTAAAACTAGAAACTCAGCAGCAGAAAGACACTAATACGGCATTGAGAGCCGAACAAATCGCCATCCTCAAAATGCAGAGAGGCGGCAGATAACTTAACCACTATTTTGGAGACAAGCCATGAATGGATTTGACAATGACTTTTTAGATTATTTGAAAGCCTATGCGCCTACAGATTATATCTTGGCTTGCTCCGATGATGTAAAACCGGAAAGCCTGCGCCGCATTTACAGCGACTACAGCTCAAAATTCAGCGTCTGGATAAAAGTCCCGGCTTCTATCCGCGACACTTTCAACGGGCGGGTTCCGCAAGAAATACTGCAGCTTGCCGCCGACGGCAAAGACCAGATTCTGCGCGACATTGCTGCCGGCAGAAAGCCGCCTAAGCCGGAAGAAAACGAAAACCTGCTGCCTCCGCCGCCTGCCCCTGAACAAGTTGTGGCTGCAGCTGCCTTTACCGCAGCCTTGGCTGCAGGCTACAGCAAACAAGCTTCTTACGAGCTGTCTGCCCACCACTTGTTCCGTGAGTCCTTAAAAGACAAAGCCGCAGCCGGCACCCTGAACGAAACCGAACGCAAAGCTTGGTTAAAATCCCGTCATGATGATATTCAAACCATCAAAAAAGACTGGGGAAACTGCCAGCATGAAAAAATGTTAATCCATTTGTTCAGCAAATATAACCGCGGCAAAATTGAAAAAGACGAGTTTTTACCGCAAGTTGTTGACCTTATGCAAAAAATTGAATCCTCCAACCACCGCGGACATCTGCTTGCCTACTTAAAAACCCGTCCGATTCAGGCTAAACTTGCTCACTTTAAAGAAGACGTTTTAGACACCCTGTCGCAGACAATTCTGCATGATATTCCGGTTTCGGAACGCGATGACTATCTGCGCGCCAGCATACCGCTCAAAATTCAGATGCGCCGCCTGATAGATAAAGACAACTCCGGCAATTCTGGAAACTTAGCGCAAGCCGTTAACAATATTGTTGAACAGGCCGAAAAAGGCAATATCGGGCTGGATTTAAGCAATTATACTGCCGATTCGCACCATCCGATGTCGGCCGAGCTGCGTCAGATGTTTATGATTGCCTGCTGCATTCATGAAGTTCCGTACCGCAGCCCGAACGGCGAACGCATTAACCCTAACTCCGAAATGGTAAAACAGCTTCCGGCGGATATTCAAGCCATGGTTATATCCCGCGACATGCGCTTGGCTAAAGAAAATATGATAGACATGACCGGCGACGGCAAATGCAATCATGACATCGCCCGCACGCTGCCGACTGTTTTAAGAGCCAGAAATATGCGTGAAAGCGCCTAAGCATAGCTAAGCACTTGCAATTTTACCGCCGGATTTAGTCTTCGGCGGCAAAATTTATATTGTTATCCTGATTTATTTTCATACATAAAATAATGCCGAAACTTGACATGATTGAAAACATGACTGTTCCGCCGTATGAAATCAGCGGCAGCGGAATCCCCACCACCGGCAGCACGCCCATTACCATGGCGATGTTTATAAACACATACAGAAAATAGTTTGTATTCAGCCCGATAACCACCAGCTTGGCAAAGTAATTGTTAATTCTGAAAGCAAACATATAGCCCAGAGCAATAACCAAAATATTCAGCAAAACCAAAGTCAGGCTGCCAATCATGCCGAACTCTTCGGAAAACATCGTAAAAATAAAGTCTGTATGCTTCTCCGGCAAAAAGTTTAAATGCGTCTGCGTGCCGTGCAGAAACCCCTTGCCGAAAATTCCGCCGGAGCCGAAAGCTATTTTAGATTGAATAATGTGATAGCCGGCGCCAAGCGGGTCGCGTTCCGGATTTAAAAAGGTTAAAACGCGGTTTTGCTGATATTCATGCAAAAAGTTCCAAGCTACCGGCAGCAGCGCTCCGCCGATTGCTCCGACTAAAGCGAATTTCCACCATTGCACGCCCACCACAAACAGCATAATTGTTGCCGTAAACAGCAGCATCAGCGCCGTTCCTAAATCCGGCTGCAGGCAAATCAGCGCCACCGGCAAAAGCGTCATCACCGCCGGAATAAGAATACCGCGGATAGTGCGGATATTCTGCAGCGTAGTCGTACTGAAATAGCGCGCCAAAAACAAAACCATGCCGATTTTCATCAGCTCCGACGGCTGAATTTTAAACAGTCCCAAATTTATCCAGCGCTGCGCGCCCATACCGATATGCCCGCCGATTTCTACCGCAAACAGCAAAAATAAGGTCACAAAATAAAAAGCATAGGCACCGTTATAATAATAGCGGATATCCACCATTGCCAGCCCCAGCATCAGCAGCAGCGCCACGCCAAACCGGCTGATATGGCGGATAGCCCATGGCTCCCAGCTGCCGTTGGCCGCCGAATAAAGCGTCATGGTGCCGATACCGGCTAAAATCATAATCAGCAGAATGTACCAAAAACTGAGTTTCAGTATTTTATCTTTAAAGCTTAAATTGCGGCTGTTATATCCAATTCCATACATTTCAGCACCTATTTAATATCCAACTGCAGCGCTTTTTGCAAAATCCGGCTGGCAATCGGCGCCGCCACGCCGGAACCTGAAGACCCGTGTTCCACAATAACCGCCGCTGCAAAACGCGGATTATCCACCGGCGTAAAGCCGATAAACAAAGCATGGTTGCGCAAACGCCACGGCAGCTGCTCATCGCGCAGAATACCGCTGCTGCGCTCTTTCATTGAAATGCGGCGAACCTGCGTAGTACCGGTTTTTCCACCCATTAAGGCTCCGTTATAATTAAAGCGCGCCCGCCCTGCCGTACCGCCGGCACCGTTAACCACTTCAAACATTCCGCGCTTGACAATTTCTATATTTTTAGTAGAGATATCCAAGCGCTTTACCTTTGCCAATTCTTTTTCTGTCGGCTTAATAAAGGTCGGCTGCACGGCATAGCCGCCGTTTACAACCCGCGCCAGCATTGTCGCCAGCTGCAGCGGCGTAACCAGCACATATCCCTGCCCGATACCGGAGTTTGCAGCGTCTCCATGCGTCCAAGAAGTGCCGAAACGGGCTTTTTTCCAAGCCTTAGTCGGTATAATTCCGGCCTTTTCGTTATCCAAGCCGACTTCCAAAACATTTCCCATTCCCAATTTAACCGCCATATCATGAATGCGGTCAATACCAAGTTTCATCGCCGTTTCATAAAAGAAAATATCGCAGGAATGCTTCAGAGCCTCCACCACATTAAGGCTGCCGTGTCCGGAATGGCGCCAGCAATGGAAACGTATATTGCCGACATCTATCCCGCCGCTGCAGTTAAAGCGGGTATTCAGGTCAATAACTCCGGCTTCCAGCGCCGCCAGCGCCACCACAACCTTAAAGGTAGACCCCGGGGAATACTGCCCCGAAACCGCCTTGTTAACCAGCGGCGTACGCTCGTTGTTCAGCAGCTCGTTCCAATGCTTATAGCTGATGCCGTTAGTAAATAAATTCGGGTCAAAAGAAGGTGTCGACACCAGTGCTAAAATTTCTCCGGTCCGCACATTCAAAACCACCGCCGCTCCGCTTTCTTCTCCGAATGCTTCATAGGCAGCGCGCTGCAGACGGGCGTCTAAAGTCAGCGTCAGGCTTTCGCCCTCTTCGCCGCTGTTGCGTTCTATTTCATTCATCACGCGGCCATAGGCGTTGACTTCCAGTTTTATGGTTCCGCCTTTGCCCTGCAATTTATAGTCAAAATAGCGTTCCAATCCGGACTTGCCTATTTTGAACCCCGGCACCATATACAGCGGATTATCTTTTTTATCTTTATCCGAAACCGGCCCCACATAGCCCAAAACATGCGCATAAATATCGGCATACGGATAATAGCGGCTTAAACCCTCGTCTATTTCCACCCCCGGCAAATCCGGCGCATGCAGCAAAATCTTAGAAACCTCCGCCCAGCTCAGATTATCTTTCAGCTTTATCGGAATAAAGCGGCGTTTATTTTTCAAATCTTTGCGGATTTTCTGTTCTTCGCCCTCGCTCAGCGGGATAATTTTTTTAAACGTTTCTAAAGTGTCTTCAATATCAGGAGTCTGCTCCGCCACCATTAAAGCCTGAAAATCCTGTTCGTTTTTGGCAATGACTTCGCCGTTGCGGTCATAAATCAGCCCGCGCGGCGGCACCAAAAAACGGGTGGAAATCCGGTTTTCATCCGACATCATCTTATATTTATCGGCTTCTTTTACCTGCAAAAAATACAGCCGCGCCGCAATCACGGCAAAAGCCAGCAGGTTAAACAGTATAACCACCAAAGTTCTGCGTTCCACTACTCTGCTTTTTTCGCCGTTTCTATTCATTTATACGCTCCTGCGGCAGCAAATTATCCTGCACCCAAATATTAAAATAGGATATAAGCGGATAAAACATTAAAGTAGAAAGCAAATTTACCATGATTTCCGTCATTGGCACAAACCGGCTAAAATAGGCCGAAACAAACAGCCACTTAACCAAAGTGAGGGCAAATCCGGCCAGCGAAAACACCAGCCAGCCGCTGACAAACGACGCCGCCTTAAAATAGCGCGCCAGCATATTGGTAATAAAAACCAGCAGCATCATCATTAAAATATTTATACCCAGCGGAGTAGAACTATAGGTATCGGTCAAAAAGCCCACCACAAACGCTGAAATATAGCTGAACATATAGCCGCGCTTCAGCGTCCAGTAATAAACACAGATGAACCCCACCGCCGGACGAAAATAGTTCAGCTCCAGCGAATTTATCGGCACATAAAACAAAAACATCAAAATAAGCGTCGCCACCAGAGGAATCCGATGGCGAAAAAATAAGCGCATTTTATCTTTGAAGTTATTGTGCATTTTTATCGTTTTCCAAAAATTCGCTTAAGTTTTCACTCTCTGCCGAAAGCCCGTAGTCCACGATTCGCACATATTCAACCCTGCTGATATCCGCCATGGTTTCCACATCTACAATTCCGTTTTTTACGGAGTTTACGAACCCTATCGGCAAGCCGGACGGAAACATTCCGCCCACGCCGGAAGTCACAACCACGTCGCCTTCCTGAATGTCTGAAGTAGAACGGGTAAACATCATCTGCGGAAAAGCCGTATTATTGCCGCTCAGAATACCGCGCACTCGCGTACGCTCTATCACTACCGGAATTTTGGAGTTGATATCCGTAACTAAAATCACTTTGGCATAGCGCCCGCTGACTTTGTCTATGCGCCCGATAACGCTTTCATCGCCTAAAACAATCTGCCCTTTTTTGACATTTTCATCGCCGATATAAACCAGCAGCGTATGCGTAAAGCTGTCGCCGGATTCGGCAATAATTTTCGCACTCATAAACGTGGCTTCGGCCGGCGGAACATAATTCAGCAGACGCTCCAGCAGCTGATTTTCCACTTCCAGCGTCCGCACTTTATTCTGCAGCATCAGCATTTGCTTATTTTCCACCTGCAGCGCACGGTTATCGGCATATATATGGCTGATGTCATAGAAATAGGTATAAACCCGATGAATAAAGCGCGACGGCAGCTCCACCACCTGCATAACCGGTCCGGTTACATTCATTACAAAGCTGTTGGCGGCATCCACCACCAAACTGTCTACACGGCTCAGTAAAATCAGCAAAAACGCGCTGACAAACAGCAAAAAAATAAAGAAACGGCGCAAAAAATCCTTTAGTTCACCAATTCTGATAAGCAGGGTTCCGCGCCGTTTCATCTTTTATTTTCCTATAATCACAAGCCGCCTCAGCCCATATTGGACAAAGCGCTCTTTAACTTGTTAACCTGATCCAAAGCTTTGCCGCAGCCTTTAGCCACACAAGCCAAAGGTTCTTCGGCAATAGATACCGGCAAGCCTGTAGCATTGCGCAGCACTTGGTCTAAGTTGGCCAGCAAAGCTCCGCCGCCGGTCAGCACAATGCCTTTGTCCACAATATCAGCGGCCAGTTCCGGAGCCGTATTTTCCAAAGCCACTTTTACGGCTTCTACAATATCTGAAACCGGTTCAACCAAACTTTCAGCCACTTGTCTTTCGGTTACCACAATTTCCTTAGGCACGCCGTTTACCAAATCGCGGCCTTTAATTTCTACCGTGCGGCCTTCGCCTTTTTCCGGCGGGCAGGCCGAACCGATTTCTTTTTTAATTTTTTCTGCGCTGCTTTCGCCGACCAGTAAATTTTTATTGCGGCGGATATAGTTTAAAATAGCGCTGTCCATTTTGTCGCCGCCCACGCGGATAGAACGGGAATACACAATGCCGCCCAAAGACAAAACAGCAACTTCGGTTGTGCCGCCGCCTATATCAACCACCATGCTGCCTGTCGGTTCTGTTACCGGCAGACCGGCGCCGATAGCCGCAGCCATAGGCTCTTCAATCAGCCAAACCTTGCGCGCACCGGCATATTCTGCCGATTCTTGAATAGCGCGGCGTTCCACAGCCGTAGATCCGGACGGCACGCAGATAACAATCAGCGGAGAAGCAAACGCGCGGCGGTTATGCACTTTGCAGATAAAATATTTTATCATTTCTTCGGCAATTTCAAAATCGGCGATAACACCGTCTTTCAGCGGACGGATAGCCTGAATATTCCCCGGGGTGCGCCCCAGCATTTGTTTTGCCTCATTGCCGACGGCCAAAACCTGCTTGCGTCCCTTATATTCTTCAATCGCCACCACCGACGGCTCATTTAAGACGATTCCTCGCCCGCGTACATATACAAGCGTATTAGCGGTACCCAAATCAATCGCCATATCGCTTGAAAGCATTCCCATCAATTTTGCAAACATATGCATCTTCTCCAAAATTTAACAATGTTTATTTTTTATAACCAAACAACGCAATGTGCAAGGATTTATATTGTTGTTAACAGACTTGTTCACAGGTTTATAGCCTTGAAAATTTGCTGTAAATAGTCTTTTTGACCTGTATAAACGTTTTCAAAAACCACATCGGCGCTCATTTTATTTTTCAGCCAAGTGCGCTGGCGTTTGGCATATTGTCTGGTGTGAAGTTTTGCCAAAGCCAAGGCTTCTTCCAGCGTGGCCTGCCCTTTTATAAACAAGCTGAGTTCCGGCACGCCCAAAGCTTTCATAGCCGGCATATTTTCATCCGCGCCGCGGGTCAGCAGCCGCTCTATTTCAGATAAAACTCCGAGTTCATTAACCATTTTATCCAGCCGCAGACAGCAGCGTTCGGCAATAACTTCCAGCTCCGGCATAATTTTCACAGTCACAAAATGCGCTTCCGGCAGCTTTTGGATAAGCGGCTTTTTGTACCATTCCGAAAGCTTGATTCCGGTTGCCGCAATCACTTCCAGCGCGCGGATAATTCTGGTTTTATCGTTTGGATTCAGCTTGGCGGCAATTTCCGCATCCTTTTGCTGCAGCTCGGCATATAGCTCCGCAAGTCCGAATTTACCTAAACGCTCCTGCAGCTGCAGACGGATTTCCGGCGGAGTTTCCGGTATCGGCGTCACCCCGTTCAGTAAAGCTTCCGCATAAAATCCGGTTCCTCCGACCACTACCGGCAGCCGATTCTCTGTCCATAATTTACGGATTTCCGCCGCGCATAAATTCAGCCAGTCTACCACATTGCCGCGCTTATCGCAGTCATAAATTTCAAACAAGCGATGTTCCGCCAGTTTTTTTTCAGCTTCGGTCGGCGCTGCGGCAATAATCGGAATATCTTTATAAATCTGCATAGAATCACAGTTCAGCACCACGCCGTTAAGAGCCTGAGCAGCTTCCGCCGCTAAAGCCGACTTGCCGGAAGCCGTCGGACCAGCAATAACTAAAACCGGATTCTTCAGCATATTTTACTTATCCTCTTTGTTAATCAGCTGAGCAAATTCCTGCCGCTTGCGCTCATACATTTCCGCATTTTCGCCGGATAGTCCCTGCAGCTTGCGGGCGATTACATATTGCGGCAGCTTGGCTTTAACCTCGGCTATCGGCAATTTCCATTGCTCAGGACGGATGCGGATTTTCTTGCCCTGCCCCGCCGAAACTCTTGGTGTAACTTCTCCGCTCTCAGCATCTTCAAATTCCGTCAAGGTTAAGCGCAGATTCTCCAAAGTATTCGGAATTAAAAAGTCAATAAACTCGCCGCCGTTAATATAGTTGCGCACTTCAAAAACGGCGTCATCGCCCTGCCATTCCACAATAGAACCGGCAAACAGCCATTCCCCGAGCGTACGCGTATATTCATAGTTTTGGCTGATATTCGTCAGCTTGCCGTCATGAAAGCCCAAGCAATAGCCGCGGTTCTGCAGGGTATATAAATCATCCATATATTTTTTATAATCCCATTCCTGCGGATTCGCATAGTAATCGTCAATTGCCTTGCGGTAGGCGCGCGCCACCGTTCCGGCATAATATTCGGTTTTGTTGCGCCCCTCCACTTTCAGCGAGTCCATGCCGATTCCCAAAATATCATTCAGGCGCGGCATTAAGCACATATCTTTAGAGTTCAGCAGATAGCCGCCGTGTTCGTCTTCCACAATTTCATAATATTCCCCAGGGCGGAACTCTTCTTCCAGCAAAAATTCAAAAGCCTTGGCGTTATCCTGATTTATTTCCAGCTCTTTGATTGTTCCGTCCTTTAAGCGCAGGTGCATTTTATAGTGCCAGCGGCAGCAATGCGCGCATTTGCCTTTATTAGCGCTGCGGTCAGCCATAAAGTTGGAAATCAGGCAGCGTCCGGAATATGACATGCACATAGCGCCGTGTACAAAGCATTCCAGCAGCACATCCTGACATTGCTTGCGGATTTCCGCCATTTCAGCAAATGTAACTTCACGGCCTAAAACGCACAGGCTTGCGCCCATAGACTGCCAAAATTTAACCGTCTGCCCCGAACAGATATTAGCTTGAGTAGAAACAAAGCGCTTCAGCTCCGGAGCATTTTCTTTTAAGTAATAAAACACCCCCGGGTCAGCCACCAAAACTCCGTCCGGTTTCAGCTCCTGCAGAGTTTTAACAAACTGAGGCAGCTTTTCCGCTTCTTCATTATGAATATACAGATTTAACGTCAGATAGATTTTTTTGCCCTGCTGATGCACAAAATCTATTCCCTCTTTCAAATCTTCCAGCGAAAATTTAGACTGCGTGCGCAGGCTCATATCCGGCGTTCCGGCATAAACCGCATCGGCTCCGTACAATAACGCTGTTTTCAATTTTACCAGCGAACCGGCCGGCAAAAGTAATTCTGCTTTTCTCATGGCTTTACCTCTATGTTTGTTGTTACCGCCTGCAATTTGCCGAACGGCGTATTTTCTATTAAAATCTTTGCAATAAACCACGCCTTAGTTTTTTCATCCCGCAGCACCCAAAAATAAATCGGCTCGTCCTGCTTGAGTAAAAAACCGGCGTCGGTATCTTCTAAAATTTCTTGTTTATATTGGCATTTTAAGGCTTTTCCGACAAAATAATCCGTTTTGATTTTTTCTTTTTTCAGCGTTTTAACCGTTGATTTAGCATACTTTTTGCCGTTAAACGAATACTGTTCCAAGTCGCACTTGCCTTTTGTGATAATTTTTTGCGTCAATTCGCCGAAAACCGAAAGCAAATCGCCCGAAAAAGAATATTTAGGATTTGTAACAATTTCATCTTTGCGCTTATGCTCATTTTTAACGCTGACGCGATATTGCGGCACTCCGTCTTTATAGACAATTTCTTTAGAGCGGCGGGTAAAGCGGGTTTGAGTTTCATAGTAATAATCCTGCGGCTTAAAACCGGTTTTATCATAGGTGCCGACGGCGTGATATGACGCCGTAAAAGGATACAGCGCACCAAACGTTCCGCTGGTGGAAACCGAAGTTTTAATATCATAGTCTTTATCCCGATAAAAAGCATAGCTGAACGTTTCCTCGCAGGCGTCAAACAGCCCGATAGTCGTTTTTATATTGTGCTTAACCTCCAGCGCCTGCAGATTTCCGCACCACGCCAGCACAGATAAAAATATTAAAAGTCCTTTTTTCATTTTAGCCATTCATTAAACAATTTTCCCTACAATAGCAGAAAATTTAAGATTATAAAGGAAAAAATGATGTCTGAAAAAGTTTTGCTGGTTTACGGCGGATTCTCTGCCGAACGTGAAGTTAGTCTGTCTTCTAAAAACGACATTGCCTCCGCCCTCAAAAGCAAAGGCTATACTGTGATTGAACATGACTTAACCGATGTTTGGACTTTTTTAGACGTTCTGAAAACTGAAAAACCGGATGTAGTTTATAACGGCTTATACGGAAACTGGGGAGAAGACGGCGAGCTGCAGGGCCTGCTTGACCTGCTGCAGATTCCTTATACTCACTCCGGTTTAAAAGCCTCGTCTTTGGGCATGGATAAATATCTGACAAAACTCATCGCTTCTGCCGCCGGCGTTAAAGTGGCGCAAGGCGAAAAAACAACAGCCGGCGAATATTTGCAGCACGGAACTAAAGTTCCTTATCCCTATGTAGTAAAACCCATGTGCGACGGCTCCAGCGTCGGCGTATACATAATTCATAATGCGGAAGAAGCCCAAAAGGTAACTTATCCGGATTCTGCCCTGCCGCTTTTGGTTGAACAATACATCGCCGGCCGCGAGCTTACTGTAATGTGCCTAAACGGCAAATCCTCGGTAATTACCGAACTCAAAACCGAATGCGCCTTTTATGACTATCAAGCCAAATACACCAGCGGCAAAACCCGCCATATTCTGCCGGCAGAACTGCCTGAAGACATTGCCGAAACTTGCAAGCGTTACACCGAAACCGTTTATAATGCCTTAGGCTGCCGCTCTGTTGCCCGCTGTGACTTCCGCTATAATGAAAAAGACGGAGCTATTTTGCTGGAAATCAACACCAACCCGGGAATGACCGCGCTTTCATTAGTACCGGAACAGGCAAAATATTTAGGTATTTCTTTCGCCGACCTCTGCGATATTTTGGTTAAAAATGCCGCCTGCCGAAAAATGTAATCCTGCCGATATAAAACAAAAAAGCGGGGCTGTTTTTAACCTCGCTTTTTAAATTCGGATAAATTCTATTTGTTAAAACCACGCGGCGGACGGCGGTTTACATTACCGTTTGGCGAATGTTTGGCCGCAGCTTCAGCTTTTTCTTTAGCCTTGGCACGAGCTTTTTCCGCACCTTTACAATGACATTCCTCTCCGCGTGCTAACACTCTGGTGCAATAGGCGCAATAAATTTTGCCGTTTGCAGTTACTGTTAAATTTAAATCCATAACAAAAATAATTTTAAACGTTAATAATAAAAAATATGCAATTCATATAGCAAAGTTTGACTATTTTGTCAAATAGAAAATAACGTCCCTAAAATTATCTTTACTTTCGGATTTTGTTTCGTTAGAATAAAGATGTAAAATAACTAATTTAAGAGGAAAGAAAGATGAAAAATAAGCTAAGCAAAGGTCTCTCTCTCTCTCTCTGCAAATCCTGAACATCTGATTAAAGGCGCTTTTTCTGCCGTTCAGCACGTTTTTGCAAGATTTGGCAGAAAAAATGACACTTTCGGAAATAACACATTCAGAACAAAACTAGCTGCCTCGCACTTTACTCTGCCGTCATTGCGAGCAAAGCGAAGCAATCTATTAACCTCGCCCCTTGAGGGAGAGGTCGGAGCATCGCTCCGGGTGAGGGGTAAATGTGTTGCAACAAACAATAGGCTAGCGTCTCTAGCATCAGTCATTCTAGGCCTTGTGCCTAGAATCTTCTTGCAACAAGACACTAACCTAGTCAATAAATTTGCCTTATTATTGCATAAGTACTGGGGACGCATGCTTAGTTCTTGTTGCATGTCCTTTAAGTACCCCTCACCCGACGCCAAGGCGTCGCCCTCTCCCTCACGGGGCGAGGGATTACACCGCCCTTGGTGCGACAAGATCCTAGGTACAAGACCTAGGATGACTGGTGGCAGAGGCGCAGGTTTTGTTAGATTGCTTCGCCGTGACACTCCTCGCAATGACACAGAAAGAACCAACATCGCATTTAAGGGTTTGGATGTCGTGCGTCAATACGCCGCACTTTTGGAGCGACGTGTACAACGAGGTACACGAGCGAGAAAAGCGCTAGTAGTGACCCGACAGGCAAACCCGCT
>CAVKTH010000016.1:0-9676 GCA_963659495.1 Bacteroidaceae bacterium
AAAGGCTTCTAGCCGTTAAAGAAGAACCACGCGTTTTACGCGTGGGTCTCTTTTTTACTTTAACTTCAGCTCCAAACTGGCTTCTTCCAAAACTGCCGGCTCATATAACAGGGCAATTTCTTCTTCGCGGCTGAAATCCGGCTCCTTGCCGTAATTCAGATAGTTATCCAGCTTTATGCGGGCTTCGTTCAAAACCGACTTGCCGAAATCTGGAGCCGGTCCGTTAACCTCCAGCATCAGCGTATGAATTTGCAGCAGATAATTATCTTCTATCACATCCAAAACTCCGCGCTTTTTGCTTTGTTTTTGCAAAACCGGAGCTTCTTTCTGCACGGTGAGGGTAATTTCCGGCGCATGCTTTTCTTCCGGAATCACAAACCAGTTATGCTTAAAGGCAAAGCGCCCCAACCCCTCGTATGAAGACAGCACCGAAAGAGGAATGGAAAGCATCAGCCCCAAGGTTACCGGCAGCATCCAATAGAACAGCGCCGGCAGCTGAGTATATACCACATAAGTTGTCAGCACGCCTAAAATAGTGTGTCCGATATGGCGTTCAAAAGCCTCTTTCCAAGTGGTGTAGCCGTCGCGGCTTTGTGTGTTCCAACCCACATCCTGACCGGTTAAAATCTCCCAGACAAACTTAGTTTGGAAAACCATCATAACCGGCGCAATCAAAGCCGAAAAGACAATCTCGGCCAGCACGCTTTTCACGGTGCCGAAAAAGCCGCCGATGTTTTTAAACTTGTTATTTTTCAGATAAATAATCATGCCTAAAAACTTAGGGAAAATCAGCATAAACATAGAAATCAAAAACAGCGTGATTGTTCCCATTTTATCAAAAATCGGCCAATTCGGAAACAATGACTGCTCGTTAGAGAAATATTCCGGCGGAAAATAAACATGTCCCAGCGCCACTAAAATTCCCGCCATCAAAAAGATAAACCACAGCGGCGATGACAGATAAGACATAATTCCGATAGTAAAGTGAATGCGGCTAATCGGATGAATATGCTTTGACACCAAAATTTCCAAGTGCTGAATATTGCCTTGGCACCAGCGGCGGTCGCGGGTGGCAAAATCTATCATAGTCGGCGGGCATTCTTCATAGCTTCCGCCCAATTCCGGCAGCAGCCAAGCATACCAGCCGCCGCGGCGAATCAGCGCCGCTTCCACAAAATCGTGGCTCAAAATATGGCCGCCGAACGGTTTAGGACCTTTCAGAACCGGCAGTCCGCAGCACTCCATAAAAGCTTTGACGCGGATAATGGCGTTGTGTCCCCAGTAGTTGCTGTCATGCACCTGCCAATAGCACAAACCGGCTGAAACAATATTGCCGTAAACCTTGCCGGCAAACTGCTGCACGCGGGCAAACAGCGAATGGCTGTTAATACATTGCGGCGGAGCTTGAATAATGCCGGTATCGGTATTGATTTCCATCAGCCGCGACATTTCCACAATGGTTTTGCCCTCCAGCAGGCTATCCGCGTCCAGCACCACCATATAGTCATAGAGCGCGCCCCATTTATGGCAGAAATCCTCAATATTTCCGCTTTTGCGCGCCACATTCTGCGGACGGCGGCGGTAATACAGGTTTATTTCTTTCGGCATCAGTTTTTTAGCGTTAATCCAGCCGTTTTCTTCTTCTACCCAGATTTTAGGCTTGGTGGTATCGCTCAGCACAAACATATCATAGGCCTGTGCCTGCCCTGTTTTTACCAAACTATCGGCAATCGCCAGCAAACGGGCATAAACCATGTCGCATTCTTCATTATATATCGGCATTAAGATAGCGGTTTTGGTCTTAAGCGGAGTTTTCTTTTCCGGCCAAATAATCCCCGGCATAGTCTTGCCGGCAAGCAGTTCAAAAAAGCCGAAAATACTTGCCCAGAAAAACAAAGCAATCCAGCCGGTTGTCAGCACAAACAACACGGTCATAACCACGCGCGCAAACATATTGGCGTCGGTCGGCATAGAGACAACCCATTTAAAAGTCAAAAATACGGTCGTCAAAATCATCAGACCAAAAATCAAAACGCGGCGAAAGGTGATTTGCGCCGGACTGATAGGACGGGTTTTCATCACTTTTTTTCTCCTTTAGATTTTGCTTTATGCAAATGAATTGTCGTAATTTCCTGCGTCGGCATTTCCGTAATTTTATAGGTCGGCGCAACCTCAATATAGGCTCCCAGCATTTCTGCCTTAAAATCATTGTCCTCAAAATCCGGCAGCAGCGGCTTTATACCGTATTTCTGCGCCAGATTCAAGCCGATAAATTCAGCCTTATACAGCGCTACCAGCTGAATTTTTGCCAGCTTGGCTTTAAAAATTTTTTTGGCTTTCTGATAAATTATTTCATCAATTTCCGCTGTGATGTCAGCAGCTTTTTCCAACTTGGGATAAGCCTTTAACAGCGCCGCCGCCTCGTTTTTTTTAAGCCCTAAGCAGCAAAGGTTAGCGGCTACAATGTCATTGGCGCTTTGAATTCTCAGTTTAACCATTGATAACTCCATACTTCAGAAAACGGCGCATCATCTTTGGTCAGCAGCACGCGGATTTCATCGCCGTCTTCCGGCTGATAGTCTACATAAACAGTCACGCCGCCGGTTGTCGGGTTATAAACGCTGCTGACGCCTTTAACAACGCCTTTAACCGCCGAAACCTGAGGTTTAATATTATTTTCGGCGTATTTTGCATCCAAGCCCTTGCCGGTAAAATCTATCACAAACTTGCGGTCGGTATTGCCCAGATTGATGCCGGAAACTCCGCCGACTCCGGTACGCGTTGCCGTAACTGCAGCCAGCTCGCGGTCTTTCATCACGTCATTCAGCCAAATCAGGCGGTATGCAAAAGTATATTCGCCGCCGGCTTTAAGCTGCTGTTCCGGCACCCAGTAAGCTACGATATTGTCATGAATTTCCTGCAAAGACGGAATTTCCACCAGCTGCACCAAGCCTTTGCCCCAATCGCTCAGCGGTTCAACCCACGCGCTCGGACGGTCTTGGTAATTGGCCTCAAAGTCCAAATAGTTTTTAATATCGCGGTCGCGCTGCAGCAGGCCGAAGCCTTTCGGATTGTTATCCATAAACGAGCTGATGCGCAGATGCTTAGAGTTATCCAGCGGACGCCACAGCCATTCATCGTTGCCGTTATGAATCAGCAGCCCGTCGCTGTCATGCACTTCCGGACGATAGTCGTCAAATTCATGCTTATTGTTTTCGCCGAACAAAAACATAGATGTCAGCGGAGCTATGCCGACTTTTTTAATATCGGCACGGGCAAACAGGCGGGCTTCAATATCCATAATAGTGTTTGTCCCCGGAATAATCTTAAAGCTATAGGCGCCGCTCACGCTCTTGCTGTCCAGCAGCGCATAAAGCCTGATAAACTTATCTTTAGGCTTTGGCTTTTCCACCCAGAATTCTTTAAATACCGGAAATTCCTCGCCGGTCATTTCCGCCGTATCAATCGCCAAGCCGCGGGCCGAAAGCCCGTATTTCTGCCCTTTTGCCAAACCGCGGAAATAGCTGGCGCCCAAAAATGTCACCAGCTCGTCAAAATAAGCCGAGGTATTGAGCGGGCTGTGGATTCTGAAACCGGCATAGCCTAAATTTTCAAACTGTTCGGTATGCAGGTTGTTTTTGCCATAATCAAAAAACTTGGCCGAATATTTAATGCTTTGCGAAACGCCGTCTATAACCTCGTTAATCGGCACGGAAATCTGAAAAATATTGCCCAGATGGAAGAATTGAATTTCATACGGCAGATTTTGATTATACCACGGACCGTTTTCACGCACAAAACGAATATCGCGGTGTTCGTCATAGCTTAAATTGTTCAATTCTTCCGGTAGATTGGTATTCGGAGCGGCATAAGGCTCGGCCGCCAAGGCTTTGGCTTTGCGTACGACGCTGTCAAAAGAAAAGTCTTTTTCTATATGATTTTTCAAAACATTTTCCTGATTGGCGCTGTAATTTTGCCAGCCGTACCAACCGCCGGCGCAAACTCCGGCAATCACAATTAACAGAACAAGTTTTTTTAACATATTCAGTCTCCATATAATGTCTTATTTTTAGTGGTATATAAATAAGTCATTGTCTTGTCAAGAGAGCTTATCCGACTTGTGCAACAGAAAACCATATCCGGCAAGTCAGCGGGTCATGGCGCTCAGAAGCAGGCTTTCAAAATCATCGCGCTTAAACATTTCCGGCAGCACAAAACCGTCGCGCAGCAGCGGCGTGTACAAAATGTAAAAAGGCAAACCTTTGCGTCCGTATTTTTCCATAAAATCAAGAACTTCTTTATTATAATTAGTCCAGTCCACGCGGATAAACTCCAGCTGGTACATTTCTTTCCAGCGCTGCAGGTTAAAGTCATTCAGCGTCACCGCGCCGTTATAGCGGCAGGTCAGGCACCAATCCGCCCCGATTTCCAGCAAAACCGGCTTCCCCTCTGCCAATTTTCCGGCAATCAGCGTTTTATCTATTTCCGTTTTATGGGTTTGCGCATACTTAATCATATTCTGCAAATGAGCCTTTTCCGCATAAACTGAAATTCCCGATACGCAGACAGCGGCAAACCCGATAATCAGCAGCGTGCTGATTTTACGCAGCCGCTCCAAAGTTTCTAAAGAAACATTTTCATCAAAAACCCCATTCAGATAGTCTCTGAATTTTTGATACAGCATGAATAAGCCCATAAAAATCAGCAGCGCCGCCGTCAAAATCAGCACGCACCAAATATTAGTCTGATTATAAACCAAAATCAAAAACCACAGAATTGTCAGCACCAGCATAATTTGCATTGCTTTTTGCAGTCTGCCCAGCCATTTTCCGGAAGACGGCAGCCAAGCTTCGGGATTTTTCAGGCTCAAAGCCAAAATATACGGCAGCGACAGTCCCAAAGCCACCGCATATAAAATGCCGATAATATCCCCATAGCTGCCGACCAAAGCAAAACCGACCGCCGTTGCCAGATACGGACCGGTGCAAGGCGTGGAAAGCAGCACAATCAAATTGCCGATAACAAAATCCAGCTTATTTTCGGAAGAGCTGCCAAAATGCGGCAGCTTGCTTTGCAGCTCCGGCAAAAGCGCCATAAACGCAGCCAGCAGAAAGGCCATTGCCACCAAAAACGTCATATTTTGATACTGCATGCCCCATCCCAGCGAATATCCGGCAAATTTTGCAGCGCACAGCATTAAAATAAGCAGAGTAAAGCCGCTGAAAATACCGGCTGCCGTCAGCAGCAGAGATTTTTTCAGCTTTCGTTTTTTCTGTCCCTCAGCGCGGCTCAGAGCAATAATTTTTAATGATAAAACCGGAAAGACGCACGGCATAAAATTCAGGATAAAGCCGCCGATAAAAGCAATAAACAGCAGCCCTAAATTCAGGCTCTGCGCCTGAGTGTCAAACAGCGAGGCTTTTGCCGCCAAGCGTGTGGTTCTATAAGCGTCATTGCCGTTGAAAACCGCGGTAATAACATATTCAGAATCCGCCAGCGCCGCATTTTTATCGGTCGGCTCAAAGCGGACAAAGATTTTATTATCCAAAATGCTGACATACGGCGCCGAAAAAGTATTATATCCGTCTTTATCTTCTATAAAAATTTTGAAGCCCTCGGTCTTTTTATGCGTTAAAAACTCCAGCCGCAGTGACTCGCCGGAGCTGTCTTTATCGGCTACAAATTTAGTAAGTTCAAAATATTGGGCTTCTTTCTCCGGCAGAATATTCAGCTGCTGCTGAAAATAGTTCTGATATCCGTTGGCATAAGCATAGTCCTGCCCCGGAAGCACCATCAGAGCCAGCCTGAAAGTTTCGGGCAGGCAGAACAGCTCGCCGGTGCAGGAATTTAAGTCAATTTTTGCCTGCAGCAGCAAAGGTTCTTCCGGATTTTTAACTTTTACTTTTATCGGAATGAGAAAATTGCCGAAATATTTATAGGCAAACGGCACCGCCACCGTGTTTTGCGGAGCCGGATAAATAACTTCATAGCCCGCCAGATTCTCTGACCCGCGCAGGTCTATCTGCGGTTTCAGCAAATTCGGGCTGACGTTATTGGCCAAAATAAAGCTGTTGTCATGGGTAATAATCTGCACGCCGACATAAAATTCCGGCTGGCTGTCTATGGTTGTGGCATCCGAAAGCAGACGCACCTCCAAATGTTCGCCCTCGGCAAACTGCCCGACCCCATAATCGGAAAGCAGCGGATTTTTATATTTTTCGCCGTAAAGAAAAAGCTTTTTCCATTCAATATGCGACATAGCGTAGTTAAGCTGCGCATAAATGCCGCCTTTAGAATCCTGCAGCTCCTGAAAATTTTCTATAGCCTTGCGCTCATCCGGATTATGGCTGTAGGTTAAAAACTTTTTGAAGTTATAAACTTTCTTAAATTTTCCGGCCGGAGCTTCAATATATTTTACTTCATCGCTGCTGTCAAAATCACTTGCGGAATGCACGACCTTATAGCTTTTCGGCAGCAGTTTTTCCGTTACAATCTTATTATAAAAATAGCTGCCCAGCCGGTACACCGCCACTCCGTTGCGCAGCAGGTTTGTATAATTGCGCAGCTGATATTCGTTGGCATGCGGAAAAAACGGCTTCAGCTTTTCATCAAAATCTTCATCAAAAATTTCATTATTCGGATATTTATTATTAAAATAGTTGCCGATTTCATACATAATCAGCAATTTCTGCACAAAAGAACCGTCGGGGTTATCGTCTTTTGCCAGTTCATACATGCGCATGCGCGTGTTTAAGCCCTTAAAGTCTTCCGGCAGCACAGCCTCAGCGCCGGCAGCGGCAAAACTCTTGAAAACGGCTGTAAAAAAAATTATATAAAATAGCAGTTTTTTCATGACACACTTATTTAATCATTTAAATTTGCAAATTTTATGATAAACTAAAATTATAAAAAGTAAATAAATAATATATTTTAACGGTAGAATGATGACGGAAGAAATTACAAGTAACTTTGACAATCGCTATGCGCTGACCGGCAAATTTTTGATAGCCATGCCCTCTTTGGACGGCAGCGACTGCTTTGCCCGCTCGGTTGTTTATATTTGCTCGCACAGCAGCAACGGCGCCATGGGACTGATTATCAACAAGCGCATGGATAAATTTACGTTTTCCGACCTGACATTTCAGCTACCGGTCAAAAATTATGAAAAGTTAAATGAAGTCAGTCTTTATACCGGCGGTCCGCTGGAGCAAGTGCGCGGCATGGTTCTGCACACCACGGACTATATGCGCGACGGCACCGTAGCCGTGGCAGACGGCTTGGCTGTATCGTCTACCTCGGAAATTATTTCCGATATTGCTTTTGGACATGGGCCTAAAGACAAATTAGTAGCGCTGGGCTATTCTTTTTGGCAGCCGCGCCAGCTGGAAGCCGAAATTTATGATAATGACTGGCTGGTTGTCGCTGCCGATAAAGATATTTTATTCCGCACACCGGACGAGGAAAAATGGCAGCGCGCATTAGACGAAGCCAAAATTCCTTTGGACAGATTCGTTAACATTACCGGACATTGCTGAAACGCAGCAGCTAATATCTGCGGCGGCGTTTACTTGAGCTTTTATTATTAAACAATAAAATAAATATAAAAAATATAAACTTAAATAACAATTTTAATACTTTTAGTATAATAGATTGTGTTCTTATATTTTTTGTTTTCTTTTCAGAAATGTACGACAAACCTGTATTTGGTATAGTTAGTGTTGTACGGGTTTTATTTTTACTTGTATATGTTCTCCTGAAAAAATGATTACCCCAACTCCAACCTAAACCAGATTTACTTAAATTAAATCTAATTCCATTACCTAAATTAAATGTTTTTCGTAAACGAAAACTCATATTTAGCGCCTATTACTATTTTTTATACTTCTTAATATAATATCTTCAGCATTTTCTTGTTGTTTTGTTTTCTTCTTTTTTCTTATTGTAGTGCTTGTACTTTTCACACTAATAAATTCTGCTAGCAGTGCAACAGCTGACTTAATAATTTTAATTTGGTTGCGGACGCCCAAGCGGTTCCACATATCGCAAATCCAGACGAAAAATCCGCCTTTTGCCGGTTTATTGGCAGACCTTTTTTCGGCATTGCGTTCTTTTGCCAAATCATAAACGCTGGTTTGCGCCGGCATCTTGCAGCGGTACGGCGTCAGAGCGTTTTCTATATCGTCATTAGTGATAAATGCGCCCAAAATCCGCGTAAGCGTGCCGTTTTCTTCTAAAAACAGCGAATCTCCGCGCCCGAACAGGCTCTCGGCGCCTGATGTGTTTAAAATCGTCATAGAATCGGTTGCCGAAGCCACTTTATATGACAGTCTGGTCGGTAAATTGGCTTTGAGGCTGCCGGTAATAACGTCAACCGACGGACGCTGCGTGGCAATAATAAGATGAATGCCGGCGGCGCGGGATTTCTGCGCCAAAATTTGCACTTGCTGTTCAACAGTCTTATCAAACATCACCAAATCGGCAAATTCATCTATAACGCAGACAATATACGGCATTTTAGCGCCGGCCTTAGCATTATATTCGCCGATATTGCGGACAGCCTGAGCTTCAAACTGCGTATAGCGGCTGTTCATTTCATCTACCAGCTGGCTGAGGCAGATGCTGGCAATATTCATATCCGTAATAACCGGACGCAGCATATATTGCTGATTATTATAAATGCTGAACTCAATACGTTTCGGGTCTATCAGCACCAGCTTAAGCTCCTGCGGAGTTTTTTTGCTGATAAGCGAAACTATAAAGCTGTTCAGCCCCACGGATTTTCCGGAACCGGTTGTTCCCGCCACCAGTAAGTGCGGCATTTTAGACAAGTCTTTCATTACCGGATTGCCGCGCATATCCACACCGAGGCAAATCGGCAGCGCGTAAGCTGCTTTCAAAAATTCGGCAGAATACAAAATCGGCGCAAACGGAACAGATTTCATGTCATTAGACGGAATTTCAAAGCAAACGTTTGTGGAGTTAGGAACTTCAACCACCCGCACTCCGCTGATGCCCAAGCTGCGCCCCACGTCGCCCTCTATCCGTTTTATGCTGCTGAAAAGCGTCCCCGGAGCCGGTTCCACATAGGCCATAATCAGCATCGGCCCCTCTTCGGCGCGCACGAATTTTCCTTTAATATCAAAGCTTGCCAAAACATTGATTATTTTTAAAGACAGTCCCGGTATCATTTTAAAATTCCTTTTTCGTATCAGCTCCGCCAAACGGCATATATGTCCCTACGCCGCCGAAATATTTGCGGAAAAATCCTTGTTCCTGCTCTGTGGCTTTAGTTATGTCCGTATCTACTTTAATATTGTTTCCGTCAGCCAAAGTCAGCTTTTCTATTTTACTGATTTGATTATTGTTAAAGGTAATTGCCAACACTTTGCGGTTTAGCTCTTCCGGACGGAGAAACGCCACTTTTTTCATGGTAGATGCCATATAAATCCAATGGTCGTCGCTTAGTCCGGTTGTCAGGCTCGGCGCACCCAAAATATCCATGACATCCTGTTTGCTCTGTCCCATATGCACCGCGGCTATTTTATCATCGGCGGGCATATTGCCGTTATGCACCAAAAACAAATCATTGGAACAAGCTGTCAGCAACATAAACATTGCCCCAAAAAGCATTTTGCGTATTGACATATTTTATTATCCTTATATTTTTACATTAAGC
>CAVKTH010000016.1:9686-26495 GCA_963659495.1 Bacteroidaceae bacterium
GCTATATATAACACAAGGATTTCAGAATGCAAAAAAATTTTTCATATCCGATAAAAATTGAGGATTTAAAACAGTCAGACTATAAATACGAACTGACTGCCGACAGCGCTGAACTTGAGGATATTACTCAGGTTCTGCAGGTGGAAAAAGTTCATGAATTTAAAGCTGAAATTTTTCTTAAACTGAACAACCGCGCCAACAACCTGCGCGTCTGGGGCAATGTTTTTGCCAAAATAGAACTCAAAAGCGTGATTACACTCAATAATTTTATAAAAGACTATAATGTTCCGTTTGAGCTGAATTTTGACACCCGCTCCACTTATAATGACATTAAAGAGCTGGAATGCAATATTGAAGACGAGGTGCCGGATATTATTGAAAACGGCTGCATCAATCTGGCCGATATCGCGATTGAGCAGATAGCCCTCAATTTAGAAGACTATCCGCGGGCCGAGGGCGAAGTTTTTGACGGCGCTTTATACAGCGATTCCGAAGAGCCGAAAAAAGAAAATCCGTTTGCGGTGCTGGCAAAACTCAAAAAATAGGCAATAACCTGCAAAAAGTGCTTGCAAATTCGCAAAAAGTTATATAAAAACAGTCTTAATCGTTTGCAGCATTTATTTTGCTTGCTTTTTGCCGAAAGTTGTGCTAAATAATCTGCGAATGTAATGTGTAAATGTTTTAAATAATTGAATAAAGAGATAAAGAAATGGCTACACCTAAGAAAAAAGTATCTAAATCACGCCGCGATATGCGCCGTTCTCATGATGCATTGACATCTAATGCTTATCAAGAATGCCCGAACTGCGGCGAATTGAAGAGACCTCATAATGTTTGCCCTAAATGCGGCCAATATGACGGTAAGGAAGTTATTGCTCATAAAGAAGCAAAATAATTTTTATAATCTAAAATATGGAGCAGGTTTTGTCTGATAATAATCTGGTCATATCTGTAGACGCAATGGGGGGAGACAATTCCCCTCATGTCGTAGTAGAAGGTATCGCAATCGCTCATAAAAACAATCCGGATATCAAATTTCTGCTGTTCGGCGATGAGGTACAAATAGAAGAAGATATCAAAAAGTTTCCGCAGCTACGGGATTTTTGCAAAGTTATCCACACCAGCGAGCGGGTTCGCAACGAAGACAAGCCTTCTCAAGTTATCCGCAATAAAAACACCAGTATGTATATGGCTATTGACGCGGTGCGCCGCGGCGAGGCCAGCGCTGTTATTTCTGCCGGAAACACCGGTGCGCTCATGGCTATTTCAAAGATGATTTTGAAAACTATTCAGCGTATTCACCGTCCGGCAATCTGCACCGCTATTCCGCACCGCACCGGACGCTGCGTTATGCTGGATTTGGGCGCAAATACCGAATGCAGCGCCATCAATCTGGCAGAATTTGCCATTATCGGCAATATTTTAGCCCGCCACACTCTGGGAATTGCCCGTCCGCGAATCGCCTTGCTGAATATCGGCGCCGAAGAAATGAAAGGCAAAGAAGAAATTCATCAAGCCGCAAAAATGATTAAAGGTGCGCATCTGGACTTGAACTTTATCGGCTATATTGAGCCGCATCAAATCGGCGAGGGCTATGCAGATGTGATTGTTTCTGACGGTTTTACCGGCAATATCGCCCTAAAAACCATGGAGGGAACGGCTAAATTAGTCGCCCGCCTCTTAAAAGGCGCCGTAAAAGAGTCGCTGTGGGCAAAAATCGGACTGCCGTTTTTGCTGCCGGTTATGTGGAAGCTCAAAAAAACAATGGATCCGCGTAAATATAACGGTGCGATGTTTGTCGGCCTAAACGGCTTGTCTGTAAAAAGCCACGGCGGAACCGATGCTATCGGCTATTCTTATGCCATTGATAATGCTGCAAAATTAGTACGTCAAAACTTTGTTCAAACTATTCGCGATGAAGTTGAAAATGTAGATTTGGACGAACTTTCTCAGGATATTTTATACGATGCTTATTAGAAGTGAGATGATTGGTTTTGGTCACTACCTCCCAAACAAGGTTCTGACTAATGATGATTTGTCAAAAATGGTAGAAACAAATGACGAGTGGATTAGAACCCGCACCGGTATTGTCAGCCGCCATATTGTTGAAGATGAAACAACCTCTGTGATTGCCGGAAATGCAGTAGCTAATGCTATTAAAGACGCCGGTTTGCAGCCGTCTGATGTAGATTTGCTGATTTTAGCGTCTATCACTCCGGACAATACGACTCCGTCTACAGCAACCAAAATTGCCGCAAATTTAGGCTTCCGCGCCGGTGTGCCGGCTTTTGATATTTCAGCCGCCTGCTCAGGCTTTGTATATGCCTTAACCTTAGCCGACAATATGATTCGTTTGGGACAAGTAAAAACAGCAGTAGTTGCCGGAGCTGAATGCTTGTCTAAAATTGTAGACTGGACAGACCGCAACACTTGCGTTTTGTTCGGCGACGGCGCCGGTGCGGTTGTTATGCGCGCCAAAGAGGGCAATGGCACAAGCGCTGATACCGGTGTTTTAAGCACTTGCATTTATTCTGACGGCAGTCAGTATGACAGCTTAAAAACCAACGGCGGACCTTCTACCACTCAATCCAGCGGCTTTGTAACCATGAACGGTAAAGAAGTATTTAAGCATGCCGTTGTCTGCCTCTCTGAAGCTGCGGAAACCGCTATGCAAAACGCGGGTGTAAATAAAGACGAAATTAACTGGCTGATTCCGCACCAAGCCAATATCCGCATTGTTGACAGCGTAGGCGAACGCTTAGGCATTCCGTCTGAAAAAGTTATTGTTTCCTTAGACCACCACGGCAACACCTCCGCAGCCTCTATTCCGCTGGCTTTGTCAGAAAATCATGCGGCCGGACGTTTAAAGAAAGGCGACCTGCTGGTTTTGACCGCCATGGGTGCGGGATTTACTTGGGGCGGAGCTGTCGTCCGCTTATAGAGTAAAGAACCTCGGCTAATGGTCTATTACTTTTAACTTTTTATGCTTGTGTACCGTTTTGTACACCGCAAAAAGTGTCAATGCGTATTAGCCTTATTATCCGAGTTTCTGAGAGTTGATGCCGGTTTCATTTGTTGAAGCCGGTATTTTTTTACCTCGTTACCGCACCACCCAGAAACGTCATACTTGTCGCCACACCCCGCAGGCTGTGGCAGACGAGTATCCATAACTTTGTTGCCATAGGCAACGCTTCTTTATTCTATTTCCATTTGCAATCAATATCTTTCAAACTCCACCGAAATATAACATTCAACCTTATCTTTTTGGCACATGTTGCATAATTTATGAAAATCATCTAAAGTAGCAGAGGCTAAACATTTGTCCCCGGCTCCGCAAGTTGATTTACCTTTTAGCCAAGAGCTGCTAGCAGAAGTCCAGTTAGTAGAATATATACCGGTTCTGTAAATAAAATTAGATATAGGCTGAAGCCAATCAGCAAACAATGTAACACAGGTATTTGCTGGAAATTTTGTTCCCCGCTGAGCATGATTGCTGATATTGCTTCCTAGATGCAAATCAAGATGTATTCCGGTTAATTTTGTGGATGAATTATATCTCACAAAATAATGGGCTAAATTGTTATTTCCATCATCTAAATATATTCTACTATTTTTATAATACGGTTTCCAAGTATCTGGAAAAATATTTAAATCTTTTACTAGAGTATATAATTGCACATCGCCGCTATTTTTTGCATTTGCAGAAGATAAAATGCTTTGATAATTCTCTATTAAGGCAAAAGTTATATTGTTATATTCAGCAATCATTTTGTTTATTTTAAACTTTTCCATAGCCTTGGAATATCCAGCGATTCCACCGACACTCAAAACTCCAATAATCGCCAGAACTCCCAGCATTTCTATCATGCTTCTGCCAATTTGATTTTGTTTCATCGTAACTTCCTTTCATTATTTTTCATGTAACAAAAAAGCCATCGGCAAGATGGCTGGAAGTTCGTAACTACTTTGTACAAGATAGTGTAGCATATTAGTTATTGCGAATATAACACATTTTGCTACCTTCCAGCTCTAAAGCCAGAAGGTATAACAATTTAACGTCAAAATATTAGACGTGTACAAAAGAGGTTACGACACCCCAGACAGACTATCGCCTATCCAATATTTATTTTATATAAAGATAATCCGAAAGTAAAGACAATTTTCTTATTACAGCACATTGCTTTTAATAGTTGACTTATGAATGGGACTGATTCAGCACGTCTTTACAGGGTTCCGCGGGAAAAATGACACTTCTGGAAATAACTAGCACAAAAGCAATGAAGCTTGCTGTATCGGGCTGGAATTTTAACGCCAGCCCTACCCCGGGATTTTGCTTTGAATTTCCAAGAAATATTTTATTGTCGGTTCGCTCAGGTCTGACGCCGCCTCTTTGTCGCAGACAATAATTCCATGCTGATGGCGCTGCAGTTCCGACAAAGTCCAAACATGGCTTATGCCGTCTTCTATGCTGTGCTTCAGGGCTTGAGCCTTGTTTTTTCCGGTTGCCAGAATCATAACTTCTTCAGCGTCCATAATGGTGCCGACACCAACGGTCAGAGCTTGATTCGGAACTTTGGATAAATCATAATCAAAAAATCTGGAGTTTGCTTTTATGGTGCTTTCGGTCAGCGTTTTTACTCTGGTGCGGGAAGACAGCGACGAAAAAGGCTCGTTAAAGGCAATATGCCCGTCTTCTCCCACTCCGCCGATAAACAGATGAATACCGCCAATCTCTTTAATTTTGCGCTCATAGCCTAAACATTCTTTTTCATAGTCTTTGGTCAGACCGTCCAGAATGTGAATGTTTTTCTTTTGAATATCAATATGGTTAAAGAAATTTTCATACATAAAATAATGATAGCTTTGCGGATGCTCCGGAGCCAAACCGATATACTCATCCATATTAAAAGTAACGACATTGGCAAATGAAACCTTGCCGGCTTGGCACAGCTTAATCAGCTTATTATACATGCCGAGCGGAGTTGAACCGGTCGGCAGTCCCAAGACAAACGGCTTGTTAGGTGTCGGCTTGAAACGGTTGATTTTATAGGCCACATAGTTTGCCGCCCAATCTGCTACCCACTCTTTATCGTCTTTTATTATTACGCGCATACTAATTTTCCTTTCTCATAAATTTGCCCTTTAATAATGGTATATTTTACTTTCAGTTTATCGCTGAGAATAACCAAATCTGCGTCATAGCCCGGAGCGATAACGCCTAAATTGTCTTGTTTCATAATTCTTGCCGGATTAGTTGACGCCATGTGAATAGCCTCTTCCAGCCTAAACCCGTAAGAAACGATATTTTTCACGCTGTCTATCATAGTCAGCGCCGAACCGGCAATCACATTGTCCGATTTTCGGTAAAAACATTTATCCAAATACACTTCCTCGCCGTTAGCAAACAAAGGTCCGTGTTTTTGCTTGGTCGGCTTTAGAGCATCGGTAACCAAAACAACTTTATCCAAAGATTTGCAGGTCAGCAAAAATTTTATGATTTCAGAATCTATATGAATACCGTCGGCAATAATTTCACAAGACAATTCGGGATGAATAAATACGGCGCCGACTGCTCCCGGATCGCGGTGATGCATGCGGCTCATGGCGTTAAACAAATGGGTTACATGCATAATCCGCGCCTGCATGCCCTCAATCATCTGCTTATAGGTGGCGTTTGTATGCCCCGCCTGCATGACAATTCCTTTAGAAATGCAATACAGAGCCAGCTCACGCATATTTTTTATCTCCGGAGCCAGCGTCATATTTATAATATGCCCCTCCGAAGCTTGCCACAATTCTTCCATTAAATTCAAATCCACCGGACTCACCGTATCCGGCGACTGCACGCCCAATCTGGCCGGCGAGATAAAAGGTCCCTCCAGATGAATGCCTAAAATTTTGGCGCCTTTTTCTTTGCCCATAGCTTTGACGATTGCGCGTATGCCGCGTATCATTTTATCTTTCTTTTCGGAATACAGCGTCGGAATAAATGAGGTTACGCCCCATTTAGCCAAGCCCTCAGACATTTTCAGAATAGATTTTGCCGAGCAATCCTCTGTTCCGTAACCGCCGAAACCATGGATATGCGTATCTATAAAACCGGGGGCAATGCTGCAGCCTTTTACATCTATCAAACGAGTGGAATCATCAAATTTTTTTTGAAAAAAACGCTCTTCATTAAACACATCAACAATTTTATCGTCTCTGATTAAAACGGCGCAGTTTTTCATCATGGAATAGCCGTTATAAACTACAGCGTTATGAAAGCAAACATCACCGGACATAAAACCTCTCCTCAGCTAAAATAATAACCTTATATCCGCATAATTAACACAATCAGGCCGTTTTTGCAAGAATGATAAATTTAAAAGTTTGCTTTTCCTTATAGCTGAAATAATCCGTTAGCAATGCTGGGTTATCATGAGTTTTGATTAGTTTTTGCGGTGTTTATCTTCACTCTTAATATTTTCAGGCGGCGGAGTTTTATGTTCTGCCGTCTTAGTCTGCTCGGAATATTCTATCCGGACAATTTCCGAATGATAGTGGTTGACAATATGCATCAGCTTATGCCAAAAGCCCTCTTCATAGGCAGCAACTGTTCCCCACACCGCCATAAGAAACATCAATACCGTAGAAATGCTTTCGGCGATGTCTAATTTTTCTTTAAGAGTATATTTCGGCTTTGAATTTTGCATAAAAACAATGTAGACATTCAAAGCCAAAATACAAATATGCTATTTAGGATATCCCACCGGCTGATGTGCAATGGTAAATTCATCATCGCTCAAATTCAAAGCCTTTGCCATGGTTTCATCGTTCGGCAGCCCGCGGATAACTGTGCTTAAGCCTTTAGCCGCCGCATACAGATATACATTCTGATAGGCTGAACCGGCATGAGCAAATCCCCACATTTTGTCTGAGCTGGTATAAACTAAATGCACAGGCGCTTTTAAAATAAAATCCTGCTTTTCGGCTAAATACGGCAGCATGTTTTTGTCAGAAACTTTTTCCAGCTGATTGGCTTTTGCATTATAGAGCCAAATACCGGAACTGCTTAAAGCAAAAACTTTCAGATTCTGATTATTGCGGGCTGTCGGAATAGTTATTTTTCCGTATTGGTTAACGCCGGCGGCGCTCCATAAAATTTCGCTCAAAGTCGCATCATCCACACGCTTATCCGCATCATAGCTGCGTCCTGACTGTCTGGCATTCAAAATCTGCATAAAAGGCGCAGAATCCGCATTCAAATCCGGCTCCGGCAATTTTTTGATATCGGCAGCCGCTGCTGAAAATGCAAATAAAACCGCACTTGTAAAAATCAATAAATTTTTCATAATTTCCTCACTTATTACTAAAATGTTCTTTGATTAGCTGATATATTTCCAGCATATTATCGCTGATTGCAAAAGCGCCCGCTGCTTTGCAGGCGGCGGCGTATTCTTCGGTGTTGTGTCCGGTTGCGCCAATATAGGCAATTACCGGAATATCTGCAGCTTTTGCGGCTTTAATGCCGGCAAGAGAATCTTCTATAACCAAGCAATACTGCGGCTTAAAGCCCATTGTTTTTGCCGCATATAAAAAGATATCCGGCGCCGGTTTGCCGTTCGCCACCATATAGGCGGTAAATGTGTTATGCTCATCAAAATATTTGCCCAAGCCCAGCTTTACGGTCTTTTTGTTATGCTTTTCCAATGTGGCGCCGGTAGCTACGCATTGAGCAAAATCTTTATCATCCAAAATCTGTTCAATATTTTCGGTTAAAGTTAATTCAGACGCTATTAAACGGTCTTCATTCTGATGAATTTCCGCCCAGAATTTATCATCCAGTTTCAGCTGCGGAAAGTCATGTGCCAGCAATTCCACCTTTGTTTTATCGGCTTTGCCCTCAAGATATTGCTTCTGCATTTCCGGTGTCAGCGTAAAATTATAAAGTTTCTGCAGAGTATCTGCCCAATTTTGCACCCACAGATGCTCGCTGTCGGCCAAAACTCCGTCAAAATCCCAAATTATTAAATTTTTCTGCATTTAATTCTCCTGTTTTCGGTATTCATCTTTCAAAATCCAAAAGCCATGCTCTGCCGGCTGATAATACTTCTGTACCAGTTCCATATTCCAAATATAAGCTTTCGGCTGCGGGATTTTTATAAGCAAATCAAATAAATCTATATCGCTGATTTTTTGCTTTTGATACAGGCGCATCATATCGGTATTATACTCAAACAGCTTTTTATTGCGGCGTTCGCTTAAAGGCGTATTAGAGAAGTCTTCCGGCTTTATCAGCACCGCTTTATTTGCTTTCAGCATATCGTCAAGGTTTGTTTTCTGCGTAAAGTTTGTTTCATAAATCCAGCCGATGTCATTCAGCATAAACCAGATATAATGCGCATCCGGACGAAACAGGTTAAAGTTGGTATTATCGGCATTCAGCACCGCCTCGTTCGGCTTAGTCTGATTTATCACAAACTGAGCGGTTTCTAAAAACGGCTTTATCTTAGCATTGTTATGACGCTGCGCAAAACTGCAGAGAACCAATCCGGCGGTAATAATAAACACGATAAACATGGCAATATTATACAAATATTTTTTGAAAGTATTTTCATTTTCAAACACCGCGGCGGCAATAATCAGCACTGCAAAAGCATTCAGCAGCGAAAAATAGTGGGCGTACGGCGAAAACGTAAAAATACGGATAAGCAATTCAGAAAAAAACAAAACAACCAAACATTTTGCGGCAATATTTTTCGGCCAGATTTTAGGATAGCTCAGAATTGCCGCAAAACTCAGCGCCATGGCCGACGGAGCAAAAAACACCGAAGCCCAGCCGTTATAAAACGGCAGATGCAGCATAACTCCGAAAATTGTAAATTTTACCATGTGCAGACCGTAATACTGCGGCAGCAGGCTGTTCAGGCTATAATTCAGCTCCCAGTACAGTCCCGGCATTTTATGATACAGCAGCCACGCTGCAAACAGCCCGGAAATTATAAACGGAACTATTAAGGCTTTGATAAAATCGCTAAACTTAATCTGTCTTTTTATCAGCTGCCAAACCGTGAAAATTCCCAGCGCCGCCAGCAGCAATGCCGCTTTTTGCAAAAAGAAAAAAGCCAAGCAAAACAAAGCAAACGCCGCCGACAAATAAATCTGCCGTTTATTGGCAAAATAAGCCAGATAAAAATACAAACCGCTCCAAAAGCATAAATTCATAAAAGCATCGGGGCGGAATTCCACCAGATTGCGGCTGACATAATCTCCGCAGCAAAACAGTACCAGCGCTGCCAGCCATATTTTGCAGGAACCCAGCCATTGCCGGATGATTTTATAGATAAACCACCAGCTTGCCAGATTTGCCGCCAATGCCGCCAGCCGGCAGGCAAAATAAATATTTACATTATCAAACATCAAGCCGGTCAGCGGCGCAAATAAATACCACAGCAGCGGATTATGATGCTCAAAAAAATCCAGATAAGGCGTTTTGCCGCTCCATACCAGCCATGAAGCGTGAATATGCTCTATTTCATCGGCGTTCAGCAATCCGGTATAAAACAAGTCCAGCAAAGCCTGCGCCAACAGCAAAAACATCACGCCTATGCTGACATAGGACGAGGCCGGAAGATTAAATATATGCAGCTCTTTTATTTTCATAACCGGCAGTATAAAATGATTAAACAGCCTTAGTCAATTTTTTTATACTTTCTTTCCACGGCAAATAAAAATTATCCCCAATCTCTTAAAAAAACGCTTACATGAAAAATTTTAAATGGCTATAAGAATAATGTATTATGTATTTTTAAAGATAAGGGAAAAATGAAATTTTTAGATTTTTTAAGG
The DNA here is from genome assembly GCA_963659495.1 of Bacteroidaceae bacterium. Classification (GTDB taxonomy): domain Bacteria; phylum Pseudomonadota; class Alphaproteobacteria; order RF32; family CAG-239; genus RUG410. Next base: position 19,518 of record CAVKTH010000016.1, read on the forward strand.
AATATTCCGCCGCGGTTACGCTGGAATATTAACTGGTTAACCATTGCTGAATTTGTATATATTTTAACAATTCCGTTTATGATGAAATTTGCTGACCCAGCGCTTTTTACAGAGGGAGCTTGGGTAGAAAATCTGCAGCTGCTGGTGTTGACCGCTGCTTTTGCCGCTGCGGTAAAGTCCCCCAGAGATAAAACATTGTTTACGGCGCTGGCTTTAATAATCATTTTAATGCTTATGCGTGAGACTAATCTGGGACGGGCTTATTTTTGCAATAAATATTTGCCGCCGGAAGAAATATGCCGCTGGAAAAAGATGAAATACGGCTTTATAGTTGAGCCGCTGCGCGATTTGTACGGTCTGTATATAGTTTATTATATTTGGAGCAAAAAAGTCTACAAAACTGTTTGGCAATATATTATAAATGCTCCGGCTTTTGTATGGGATTCTTTGATTTTTGCCGGCGCTGTAATTATGGCGACACTCGCCGAATGGCCGATAATAGATAATGAAATTTTGGAAGAAAGCTGTGAAATGCTGATGTATATTGCTTTTACCAACCTTATATGGCGGTATTCCAAAAATAACTCAGCTATCTAAACGTCCAAACAGTCCGGCAGCAAAGCACCGGACTGTTTTTTTATTAAGCGGATTTATATATGCACAATTCCGCTGGACATTGCATATACGGCAAACAAAGCGATTACCACCACAAAAGCGGCTATAACCCCCTCGCCCACGCTGAAAGCCGGAGCCTCCGGCTCGCGCTGTTTTTTTGCCCAAATATAAACTGGAATGCCCACGGCCATAAAAATCACCGCCATCAGCAAATAATTAAGGCCGGCGGCGTAAATCAGCCATACTGAATACAGAGAACCGATAATGCCGGAAAATAAGGCGGCCGAACGCTTAATATAAAAGTTCATCGGATATTCATGGTCTTCGCAGATTTTCCACAAATAAGCGCAGCTGGAAAAATATGCCGGCAGCACCATCACGCTGGTAATGCTCAGCATGGTGTTCCACGCGTTGCCCGAAAAATAAACCAGCAGCATAAAAATCTGCATTAAAGCGCTGGTAATCCACAATGAAACCGACGGCGTTGCGTTAGCGTTTTCCTTGGCAAACTGCTTCGGAAAAGTTCCGTTTTCGGCAGCTGCCTGCGGAATTTGCGCGGTTACAACCGTCCAAGCCAGCCAGCTGGTTAAAACAGAAACCAGCAAGCCGATATTCATCAGCCAAGCGCCCCATTTGCCGACCAAAGCTTCCAAAATTCCGGCAGTTGACGGGTTAGGCACGGCGGAAAGCTGCTCTTGGCTCATTAAGCCGAACGGCAGCAGCGACAGCATAACATAAATCGCCAAACAGCCGATAAAGCCCAGAACGGTAGCGCGTCCCACAGTTTTAGGCGACTTGGCGTGCTTAGACATCACAACCGCACCCTCAATACCGATAAACGCCCACAAAGTCACCAGCATAGTGCTTTTAATCTGTGCCGAAAGCCCGCCGAGTTTGGCTGCCGTAGAAGCGTTTTCTCCCCAAAAATCAAACTCAAACTTGTCAAAATGGAACATAAACGCCGCAATGATAATAAACAGAATCAGCGGCACGATTTTGGCGACCGTACCAATCAAGTTAATAACCGTGGCTTGTTTAATACCGCGTAAAACCAAATAGTTAAAGCCCCAAATTAAAATAGAGCCTCCGACTATGGACGCCAAATTATTTCCTCCGGCAAAATACGGCGGAAAGAAATAGTTCAGCGCGTCCATGGTTATCACGGCATAGCCGACATTGCCGCAGATCTGACACAGCCAATACGACCAGCCGATAGTAAAGCCGACATACGGACCGAAACCCGCGCGGCTATACATATAAATACCGGCTTTCAAATCCGGCTTGGCTGCAGACAAAATGCGGAATGTGTTGGCAATAAAATAAACCCCGATGCCGGTAATTACCCAAGCCAGCAGCACCGCGCCGGCCGAAGCTCCGGCTGCCATATTTTGCGGCAGGCTGTAAATTCCGCCGCCAATCATAGAGCTGACAACAATAGCGGCCAGCGCCCACACGCCCAAACCTGAACCTGAGCCTGAGCCTGAGCCTTGCGCCGCCGCGTTATCAGCCGATACTTTCTTTTTATCAGCCATAATGATTTTCCTTTTCTAAATAAAATAAGGCAGCAGAAAAAAACTCCGCTGCCCGATTGAGAACAACCTAAATTTTTGCCGGTTCGGCATTTTCAAAGTTCAAAAATCCCAAACAGGTCAGACTGTAGCCGAATTGTTCGGTAATATTCAAATAGTTATGATAGAGCTGGAACTCGCTGTGCTTTTCTACGCCGCGCAGCTCCAATTCGTGGTTAAGCGACTTATTGAGCCACATTTCCGCATGTCCGCGGGCAATATCGTCATCAATATGCGTATCAAAAAATTCCACATATTCGGCAGCCCAGCCGCCAATCAGCTGTCCTTTGTCGTCTTTGCCCCAGCAAATGCCCACGCCGGTGGCAATTGCTTTATGCTCGTCGCGGCTGGCGCCGTGTCCGGCCATAATAACCTCTAGCACCGCGCCGTGCTTAAATTGCTTTTCCACTTTTTCCACCGGCACAATATTGCCGTAAACTTCTTTAGGCAAAACAGAGGTATAAGGCACCACATTAAAGTTTTCTATTTTAGCTTCGCGCAAAGCCGAATCATAGCAAAAAGTTTCAAACGGCTGCGGCGGAATGCCCTCATTTGCCTGACCGGTACCGCCGGTAATAAAAGCTAAAGTAGGATAGCGAACTCCGTATGTCATATTTTTATCTCCTTTATAAAATTTTGTAAAATCTGTTTCAGTTCGCTTATTGAGATAATTAGCCGCCCCGCCTTTTCAATAGAACTTTATAACGGATATTTTAAGCTCTGAGAGCTTTATTAAAAACACAGCCGAATTTGTTAACTATTTTTCGCCTAAATCAATTTTAAGGCCGTTTTTTTGCCCGCTGACGCAAAAGCTATGTTTTATATTGGGTATAAAATGCACAAAAAACTTTTTATCAGCGCTTAAATTTGCTATGTTTAAGCAGTTTAACAAGTTTAAAGAAAAGAGGTATAAAGTGACAGAAGAAATTGAAAATACAGATGTCATAAAATCTGATAACATTGCCCCGACCATGATTTCGGAAGAAATGCGCCGCTCCTACTTGGACTATGCCATGAGCGTGATTGTATCCCGTGCTTTGCCGGATGCACGCGACGGTATGAAACCGGTACACCGCCGTATTATTTACGGTATGTACGAAAACGGTTATGACTGCACCAAGCCATATCGTAAATCGGCGCGTATCGTCGGCGATGTTATGGGTAAATATCACCCGCACGGCGACAGCTCTATTTATGAAGCCATGGTGCGTATGGCTCAGCCGTTTTCTATGCGCCTGACGCTGGTTGACGGACAAGGCAACTTCGGTTCTATGGACGGCGACGGCGCGGCGGCTATGCGTTATACTGAAGCCCGCTTGGCAAAAGTTTCTTCTTGCTTGACCGATAACTTGGACGAAGACACAGTTGACTTTATGCCGAACTATGATGAATCTTTGCAGGAACCGACAGTTCTGCCGGCGCGTTTTCCTAACTTGCTGGTTAACGGCGGCAACGGTATCGCCGTCGGTATGGCTACCAACATTCCGCCGCATAACTTGGGCGAAGTGATTGACGCCTGCTGCGCCTATATTGACAATCCGGAAATCAGCATTGAAGAGCTGGTAAATATTGTTCCGGGACCGGATTTTCCGACCGGCGGTCTGATTTTGGGCTACGGCGGCGCTAAACAAGCTTATTTGACCGGACGCGGCTCCGTTATGATGCGTGCAAGATGCACCATTGAAGAAATCCGCAAGGATAAAGAAGCTATTATCGTGCATGAAGTGCCGTATCAGGTTAACAAGGCCGCATTGGTTTCGCATATTGCCGAGTTGGTTAAAGACAAAAAAATTGAAGGTATTTCAGATATCCGCGATGAGTCCGACCGTCAGGGCGTGCGCATTGTGATTGAGATTAAACGCGACTTCCAGGCCGATGTTGTGTTAAATCAGCTTTATAAGTTTACGGCTCTGCAAACCAGCTTTGGTATGAACATGCTAGCCATTAACGGCGGACGCCCGATGATGATGAACTTAAAAGACATCATCTCCACCTTTATTGAATTTCGTGAAGAAGTTATCCGCCGCCGCACGATTTACCGCCTGAACAAAGCCCGCAACCGCGCGCATGTTTTGGTTGGCTTGGCGATTGCCGTAGAAAATCTTGATGAAGTTATTGAGCTGATTAAAACCGCTCCGACGCCGCAAGACGCTAAAGACTCTTTGGTCGGCAAAGCTTGGCCTGCCGCTTCTATTGAAGATTGGGTTAAACTGATTGACGAGCCGGACAGAAAAGTTGAAAACGGCTATTACCGCCTGTCAGACGACCAAGCCAAAGCTATTTTGGACTTAAAACTGCAGCGCTTGACCGGTTTGGAACGCGATAAAATTCATGACGAATTAGTTTCTTTGGGCGAAGATATTAAAGAATTCCTTTCTATTTTAGCCAGCCGCGAAAAACTTTACGGCATTATGCGCGATGAACTGGTTGCCGTTAAAGACGAATACGCAACCCCGCGTTTGACTAAGATTGAAGACATTGACTATAATCAGGATATTGAATCGCTGATTCAGCGTGAAGAAATGGTTGTGACCGTAACTGAAGCCGGCTATATTAAGCGCGTACCGCTGAATGCATATAAGGCTCAGCGCCGCGGCGGCAAAGGCAAATCCGGCATGACCACCAAAGAAGAAGATTTTGTAACCCGCTTGTTTGTGGCCAGCACCCATACTCCGGTGCTGTTCTTCTCCAACAAAGGCATTGTTTATAAGATGAAAGTTTATAAACTGCCGCTGGGTTCGCCGACATCTAAAGGCAAGCCGTTTATCAACCTGCTGCCGCTGGTGCAGGGCGAAACTATTACCGCTATCATGAAGCTGCCGGAAAATGAAGCCGACTGCGAGAACTTGTCTATTGTCTTTGCAACCGCTAAAGGCAACATCCGCCGCAACAGCCTTATGGACTTTGTAAACGTTCAGTCTAACGGTAAAATTGCCATGAAGCTGGATGAAGGCGACAAGCTTATCAACGTAGCTCTGTGCGACAACAGCAATGATATTATGCTGGCAGCCAAGAGCGGCAAGTGCATCCGCTTTGCCGTAGAAGATTTGCGCGTGTTTGTCGGACGCAGCTCTACCGGCGTGCGCGGCGTTAAACTGCTGGGCGACGATGAAGTGATTTCTATGTCTATTCTGAAACATTGCCCATACAGCGTGGAAGAACGCGACGAATATCTGCGTATTTCCGGCGCCATGAAGCGTATGGAAGCCGAAAGCAGCGGCGATGCCTGCATTTCTCCTGACCAAACCGGCTTAATGAAATTGCTGGATATGGCTAAATTTGAAGAAATGCGCAAAGCCGAAGAGTTTATTTTGACTGTGACTGTAACCGGTTACGGCAAACGTACGTCTTCTTATGAATATCGTGTAAGCGGACGCGGCGGACAAGGTATGGCTAATATGGAAATGTCTCCGCGCAACAAAGAAGTCGTAAGCTCGTTCCCGATTGAAGACGGCAATGAAATCATGATGGTAACTGACGGCGGCAAGCTCATCCGCATGCCTGTTGACGATATCCGCGTAGCCGGACGCAAGACGCAGGGCGTTATCCTGTTCCGTACGGGCGAAGATGAAAAAGTTGTTTCCGTAACTTGGTTAGATGCTGATGCCGACGCAGATGAGGAAATTGACGAAGAAACCGGCAGCGAAGTATTGGGAGACAATGTCGCCGATACTGACGATACGGCAGAAAATGAAGTATCTGAACCGGAAACCACCGATTCTGATGAATAATTAGAAATCAGGCTAGCTGATGTCGGTTAGCCGAATTTCTTGAAATTGATACCGGCTGCGAATTTCAGCAGCCGGTATTTTATATAGGAAAAAATACGTTTAAAATTTATAAATTCTCGTTATAATATAAACCTAAAGCACAGGTATTTTCTTTACAAGTACAAGCTTTTGCTGCAATCGCCGGCGGTACAGGGATTGGAATTGTTTCATCGTCATGAAAGTATTTACATGCTAGAAACCCACCATCCCATGAACCACTTCCACCACCATTAGGAGATCTACAATCGCTAGGACAAGGTTGTCCTCTATTTATAACATTTATTCCCATCAAATTAGGATTATCAGCTCCCCAATCTAAAGTTGCTAAAGCCAAACAAGCTTCTCTAGACAAATTATATAAGTCTATTTCAAATTCTTTTTCATAACCACTAATGAATATTATACCATTAAAAGGATGTTTTAATTCTCCATTAGTTATCATATCATCAGTAATTATACCTAAAGCTTTAAACATTTCTAAATCTTCGGCTTCATTTGATGAAAAGTCAGTAGGATATTTTTCACCTGAATATCCTTTTTCATTTGCAAAAGCTGTCATAATTCCTGTTACAATATTTGTTACTTGAGCAACTGTTTTGTTAACCTTAAATTTTGTCATCGCCTTGCTATAACCTGCAATACCGCCTACACTAAGAACAGCAATAATCGCCAGAACGCCCAGCATTTCAATCATACTGCGGCCAAATTGATTTTGTTTCATATAAACTTCCTTTCACATTGAAATTACAACAAAAAAGCTGCTTTGATGAAGCAGCTGGAAGTTCGAAACTAATTTACATAAAATAGTGCAGCATATTAGCTAAAGATAGCATATTTTGCTACCTTCCAGCTTTCGCTAGAAGACACAGGTGTTTATCGTCTCTGTATAAGACGTATGTAAATGAGGTTTCGACACCCCAGACAGACTATCGCCTATCCAAAAGTCATTTTAACGAAATATTACATAAAAGTAAAGATGTTTTTCTTATTACAGCACATTGTTTTAGTAGTTGACTTATGGAGTG
>CAVKTH010000017.1:0-24303 GCA_963659495.1 Bacteroidaceae bacterium
TTTAAAACCTCGCCCCTTGAGGGAGAGGTCGGAGCATCACTCCGGGTGAGGGGTAAAAATAAACCAGCAGGCGGCACCAAGTCAACGCCTCTAGCACTAGTCATTCTAGGTCGTGACGCACAGTCTGTACCTAGAATCTTGTGGCAACAAGGCTCTAACCTAGTCAATAAATTTGCCTTATTAGCTATTGTGTGCTTATTCGCAACTGCGGCGGAGGCGAAGATTTGCTTTTTGCCGGACGGCAGCTGTGGCACCAGTAAAATAACCGGATTTAAGACTAGTGAAAGCGGGTGCCAATATAAAACAGAAGCTGAAGCCCGAAACGGTTTAGGTGCCTGCGAGACTACATATAAGCAAAATATGTGCTATTACAGACGCTGCAAAAATCAAAAAGAAGATAGTACAGTCTTTGAGAACTATGAAGATTGCCAAAAAAATGTAGATTCTACTCACGAATGCTCAAGCTGCGGCAGCTGCTATAAGCTTGTAGAAAAAACAACTCCGCCGGATACACCCTGCACAACACAAGCGGATTGCGATAAAGATGGTAAAGCCTTTGAATCTAACGGAACCACAAACAGCAACGGTGTCCAATGCGGTATCTGCAAACCTATAGAAAGCTGTTCAGAGGGGTATTCCACAATATATCAAAGCCAAAGCGACTGCTTAACCGGAGAAGCTTTTTCTTCTAATGGTACGGCCAACGGCAAAGTCTGCGGCAAATGCACACCTCAGGCTTATACACCAAAAAACTATACTGTTACAGTTACCGATACAAAGATTCAGCAACAGCTTAGTACACGTGTAACTGTAAATAATTTGTACAAGCGAACTGTTACTTCTACAAATTCTGCGGCAGCTGTTGATGTAACTACAACCGGCACAGAAACTGATAGAAAAATTGTTGTTCATTGCGGGGCAGGTAAAGATTGTGACCACGGGTATATACATACCACGGATATAGCAATTAAAAATGGTTCGCAATGGAGTGAAACAACAAGCTTTGACGGCAGTGAAAGAAACATTGAGTCGCAGGAATTTTCATCTATGTATGTAACCTTAAACGGAAAATCGTTCGCAGCAGTCAGCACAAACAGCGCCACATGTGTTTCAACTTCTGTTAAAGACACAAACGGCGATACATACAATGTTGTTTGCAAGAGTGAAGAACAATCATCTACAGATGGAACTTTGCATATAGATGGATATAATATTGTTTGTTCAAATATGGGAAGTGGTGCGCTGAAATGCAATAGTGCAGATTTTGTTTTAAGCAACGGAACAGTTTTATCAGTTAAAGTAACGGATAAAAATAGCAGTACAGTCTGGGAGAGTACTGTAAATGCAACCGAGAGCTATGATATTCCTCTTGCTGCTGGCAGTTATAATGTATTATATAGTCTCTCATCTAATAAGGGAAGATACTGTATTCAAGATAAAAATAATAGTTTTGTGACAATTTGCGATGATGGAGATGAACAAAATGCTTTCACTCCGGGATTTACAGTTATTTCAAATCCAGAGGGAAAAAGAAGCATTACCATCAAAGCTAATCAGACAGAAAATTTTACGCCTAACTTTACATTTAATAATTGGCAATTTTTCAGATGCAATTTACAGTCTAGTAGTTCTGAAGCTTTTTGCCAGCTGTATCGTACAGAACTAACATCAGATGGAAAATTGCAAATTGTTCGTGCAAATGAATATCCGACAACGATTCCTGGGGATGGCGGACATTTATATTTGACTGTAGATAACAATGCTAAATGCGGAGGCGTTACAGACCATTTTACAGCAGGTACATATGTTATTGTTCCAGATGCAGATGAGTGTATTCAAAGTTATAAAGGATATTGTGATTTTACTATGGATAGCGGAAGTCTAGGTGAAGATAGTACAGGTGGAACAGAAGTAGATTTTGATTACTTTGTATTTACTATAGAGACAACAGAATGTAATTAAACTTTATGTTTATAAGGAGGTGATGAAAGACATAAAATAAATAAACAAAATAAAAAAAATCCTAATTATATCTGCACTCTGCCGTACCCCAATGCGGCGGAGTGTTTTTGTTGGGGGAGGGGAGAAATAAAATGTTAGGTTTTCTGCGGGCAAAAAAGAAACCGCCTTATTTTTAAGACGGTTTCTAATTAGTTTATCTTTCTTTTGAGATTTGTGCATAAAGCTGCTCAAGTTCAGAAATATATTCAGCCCCCAGATTCAAGCCTTTCTGCCAAAAATCCGGTTTTGAAGCGTCAACGCCGAAATGCGCCAAGGCTTCGCGGTAGTTTTCTACACCGCCGCAGCGCAGCATCTGCATATACTTTTCTGCGAATCCGTCTACTGTTCCCTTGAGATAAATCTCATACAGCGTATTGACTACGCAGCAGGCAAAGCAATAGGAATAGACATAGAACGGATATTGGAAAAAGTGCAGAATTCCCGCCCACATCGGTGCTAAATCGGAAGTATCAATGCCGCCGCCCAGATAGGCTTTCATATTTTGAAGCCACCATTTTTCAAGTTGATCGGCCGAAACTTCACCTTTACTGCGCTTATCGGCGGCATAGCTTTCAAAACAATGAAAAGCAATCTGACGGTAAGCTGTGGCAATCATATCTTCAAGATGCGCGGCCAGCAGGCAAAAGCGCTCTTTCGGAGTTTTGGCCTTTTTCAGCAGCAAGTTGAACACCAGCTGTTCGGCAAAAATAGAAGCTGTTTCGGCCTGAGCGCAGGCTTTGCGGCGTCCGAGTTCGCCTTGTTCTTTGCTCAAATACTCATGCACCGCGTGTCCAAGCTCGTGCGCCATAGTGATAACGCTGCCGGTAGTTCCCGTAAAGTTCAGGAAAACCATCGGCATGGCATCGCCGGCCATTTCTATGCAGTAAGCCCCGCTGTCTTTACCCTTGTAAGGATAGTAGTCAATCAAATCTTCATCAAAGAATCTTTGAGCGATGCGGGCAAATTCCGGAGAAAAAGCCGTAAATGCTTCAAGCACCAAGTCTTTGGCTTGTTCAATGATGTAGGTTTGAGTTTCAGCCTCTGCGGCAAACGGATACGGAGCTACTCGGTCCCAGTAAGAAATTTGCTCAGCTCCGAAAGCCTTGGCTTTCAGCTTGTAATAACGCTGCGAAACGGCGATGTTGTTGGCAAGCACCGTGTCAACCAGATTATCCAAATCTGCAGCTACAATGTTATTTTCTAACACGGACTGTTCTTCCGGATAGTCGTAGTTATGCCATTGAGAGTCAATCTGGCGTCCGCGCAGCAAAGCGTTGTAAATCAGCGTAAAAACTGAGCGCTTTTCTGCGTATTTCTTAGACAGAGCCGCACCGGCTAAATGACGTATATCGGCATCGGCAGAACTCAGCAGAGCCAAAGCGCCGCCCTCGGTGTATTTTTTGCCGCGGACTTTGAATGTCATCGCCGCGCGGGTTTCGTCATAAAGGCGAATCCAATACTGCGTTACGCTGTTCTCATCTTCAAACAGCTGCTGGAGCTTGGTTTCAATGGTGTGCTTCTTGAAACGGCGGATTTGTTTGAGCCAAGCAAAAGTACCGGCAGGCAGAACTGTCTGCAATTCCGTCAAATTGATATTTTCGCCGGTTTTGAGCCAGTTAACAAAAAACACCAGCTGTTTTTCCAAAGCGCCGGTTTGGTCGCAGACATTCTGGTAAAACGCCGAAACCTTGCTGTCGTTCAGATGGGTGGAGTGCAAAAGATAAGCATAGTCATTTACTCTACCGGCGTCAATCTGCAGCTGAATATAGCGCTTTAAGGCTGTATCAATAGCCGGTGCAGAAAGTTCGCGCAGGCGGTATTCGTATGAAAGACGAAAATCTTTTACATCCTGCATAACTCGTTCCATAGTTTTTTCGGCCATAGACTGAGATGCAAAAACCGCATTTAAATTCCAATTTTTATTCATAATCGTAAAAGTTAAAAATAAAACATAAAAAAATTCTTACAAAAGGCAGAGTAGTGTATTTTTTGTCTAAAGTCAAGTTTTATAAGCAAAAACTTGGCTAAAAAATAATTGTGACATTGCAATAAGATAATTTGTCGCAAGAATTGCAGATTGTTTTTATTTGGTCTAAAGTTATGTCACGCAGACAGTTTCTGTTTGAAGAGCAATAGCTGTCGCCGTAATAGAAACTGTTTTTATAATAGTTTTTGCCGCTGTTTACCCAGCCGGCATTAACTGCATTATGCAAAGGTTTAATGGCATTATTGAATAATTCAAAACATATTTTGTCAGAAAAACTTTCAGATTTTAAGCTGCCTTGCTCATCTTTGCCTAAAGTGCCTAAGAAATAATCTATATAAACTCCAGATTTTTCAGCATCATCCCAAGGGCGTTCATTATCGGCTGAGCGATAGCCGATAATCATTTGATTACCGTAGCTGTCTGTCAAATAGTTGCCGTTTATTGTCCAAGTATTGGGGACTATATTTAGTGCTAAGACTAATTCATTTATGCTGGCGCTGGTTTCTTTTAAATTTATTTTGTGTTCAATCAAGCCTTGCACTAACATATTATATTCGCTGACAATTTTATTAACTTTATATTTTTCCATAGCCTTGGAGTAGCCGGCGATTCCTCCGACGCTTAATACGGCAATAATCGCCAGAACTCCGAGCATTTCTATCATAGAGCGGCCAAAGAAATTTGCGCCTCTGCCACCAGTCATCCTAGGTCTTGTACCTAGGATCTTGTGGCACCAAGGGCGGTGCAAACCCTCGCCGTTAGTTACGGCGTCATTGCGAGGAGTGTGACGACGAAGCAATCTATAACCCTCGCCCCGTGCGGGAGAGGGTGACGCCTTGGCGTCGGGTGAGGGGTACTTAAAGAACGTGCAAAAGACACTCAACAAGAGTTCCCAGCACCAACCAGAAACGTCATACTTGTCGCCACACCCTGCAGGCTGTGGCAGACGAGTATCCATGACTTTGTTGCCAAAGGCAACGCTTTTTTGTTTACTAGCCACTAGAGAGAACCAGCGTCCCCAGCACCCGTCATTCTCGGATTTATTCCAAGAATCTTGTGTGAACCAGCACTTATGCAATAATAAAGCAAATTTATTGACTAGGTTAATACCTTGTTGGAGCAGGATTCTAGGTACAAGACCTAGAATGACGGGTGCTGGAGGTGCGAACTTATTGCTGCCTGTTAGTTTGCTTCTGTGTGTATTATTACTGAAAGTGTCATTTTTTCTGCCGAACCCTGCAAAAACGTGCTGAACGGCAGAAAATGTGCCTATAATCAGATGTTCAGGATTTGCAGAGAGAGAGAGAGACCTTTGCTTAGCTTATTTTTCATCTTTCTTTCCTCTAAAATTAAGTTAATTTACACAGTAATTTTATATTATACAAACAATACTTGTCAACCGTAAAATCAAAATACAAAAAGAGAGAAAGTTCGTTTAGAATTTTCTCTCTTTTTTCATTGCTGCTAAAATTTATTTAAACAAGTCTTTTATACGGTCAAAAAAGCTTTTCAGCTCCGGCTGGCACGAATCGTCTTTATTTTCGGCGCGGAAAGCCTCAATCAATTCTTTCTGTTTAGCGTTAAGTTTAGTCGGGATAATCACTTTCGCGCTGACATACAAATCGCCGCGGCGTTCCGAATCATAAAGGTGCATGCCTTGGCCTTTTACTTTTATCAGCGTATCGTTTTGGGTGCCGGCCGGAACTTCAACTTTGACTTTTGTACCGTCAATCGCCGGAATTTCCACCGTACCGCCTAAAATAGCGCAGCTGACGGAAATCGGAATCGCCGTGTATAAATCGTCGCCGTGACGCTCATAGAGCTTGTGCGGCTCAACCACGATACCGACATACAAATCTCCGTTTTCGCCGCCGTGAATACCGGCCATTCCCTCTCCGGCAACACGAATGCGCATATTGCTTTCTATACCGGCTTTGATGTTTATTTTCAGCTTTTTATTGATTTTAACCTGACCGGCGCCGCGGCAATCCGGACAAGGCTCTTTAATCACGCGTTCCGTGCCTTTGCAGTTTGGACATGTTGTTTCAAAAACAAAAAATCCGCCTTGCTGAGTGCGGACTTTGCCGCTTCCTTTGCAAGTCGGGCAAACTTCCGGCTCTTTGCCGTCTTTAGTGCCGTGGCCGTGACAGGTTTCACATTCTTTGGTAGTCGGAATAACAATTTCTTTTTCCACGCCGTTAAAAGCTTCTTCCAGCGTGATATTCAGATTATAGCGCAAATCGCTGCCGCGCTGGCTGTAGGAGCGCTGGCGTCCGGCGTTTCCGCCCATAAACTCCGAGAAAATATCGTTAAACACATCGGCAAACCCGCCGCCGCTAAAGTCAAATCCGCCGCCAAACGGATTGCCGCCGCCCATTCCGCCGCCGGTAAATGCGTTTTTGCCGTATTGATCATAAGCCGCGCGTTTTTGCTCGTCTTTCAAAACCTCATATGCCTCGTTGATTTGCTTAAACTTTTGTTCGGCATCTTTATCCCCGGGGTTACGGTCAGGATGATATTTCATCGCTTGCTTGCGGAAAGCTTTTTTAATTTCATCAGCGCTGGCGGTGGTGCTCACTTCCAGCAGGTCATAATATTCTGTTTCAACCATTTTTCTCGTCCAAATATTTCATATACCCTCTACTTAGTTTTTTTATTTACCGAATGCAAGCTAAAAACAAAATCTTACACGATTTTAAAGCAAAAAAATATCCGCCTCATTGCTGAGACGGATATTTTCTTTAGTAAAGCAACGTTATTTAACTTCTTCAAAATCAGCGTCAACCACGTTGTCGTCTTTCTTTGGCTGTTCGCCGGAAGCAGCGCCTGTATCAGCTCCCTGAGCCGCACCCTGCGCGCCTTGAGCCTGCTGTGTTTTATACATAGCTTCGCCCAATTTCATAGAAGCCTGCATCAAAGCGTCGGTCTTAGACTTCAAGTCCTCAAGGTCTTCTTTTTCCATGCTGGCTTTTACGGCTTCAACCGCAGCGGTAATGCTGTTTTTATCAGCTTCGGCAACTTTATCGCCAAATTCTTTTAAGTTCTTTTCAACTTCATGAACAAGGCTTTCAGCACGGTTTTTAGCGTCTACCAATTCTTTTTGCTTTTTATCAGCTTCAGCATTGGCTTCAGCGTCTTTAACCATCTGATCAATTTCAGCGTCGCTCAAACCGCCGGAAGCTTGAATACGAATGGCTTGCTCTTTGTTGGTAGCCTTATCTTTAGCCGATACGTTTACAATACCGTTGGCGTCAATATCAAAAGTTACCTCAATTTGCGGCATACCGCGCGGTGCAGGCGGAATACCTACCAAGTCAAACTGACCAAGCAATTTGTTGTGCGCGGCAATTTCACGCTCGCCTTGGAACACTCTGATGGTTACAGCGGTCTGACCGTCTTCAGCCGTAGAGAATACCTGCGACTTTCTGGTCGGAATAGTGGTATTGCGGTCAATCAAACGAGTGAACACGCCGCCCAAAGTTTCAATACCCAAAGACAGAGGGGTAACATCAAGCAGCAACACGTCTTTAACGTCACCCATCAAAACGCCGCCTTGAATAGCAGCACCCACAGCCACAACTTCATCAGGGTTTACGCCTTTATGCGGTTCGCGTCCGAAAATTTCTTTAACTTTTTCTTGAACTTTCGGCATACGGGTCATACCGCCGACCAAAATAACTTCGCTGATGTCGCTGGCTTTCAAACCGGCGTCGGCCAAAGCTTTCTGGCAAGGAATAGCGGTTTTTTCAATCAAATCGTCAACCAAAGATTCCAATTTAGCGCGGGTCAATTTGATGTTCAGGTGTTTAGGACCTGTTGAATCCGCAGTAATAAACGGCAAGTTAATTTCGGTTTGAGTTGTAGAAGACAATTCAATTTTAGCTTTTTCAGCAGCTTCTTTCAAACGCTGCAAAGCAAGTCTGTCGCTACGCAAGTCAATGCCGTTGTCTTTTTTGAACTCATCGGCCAAATAGTTAACAATACGCTGGTCAAAGTCTTCACCGCCCAAGAACGTATCGCCGTTTGTGGCTTTAACTTCAAAAACGCCGTCGCCGATTTCCAAAATGGAAACATCAAATGTACCGCCGCCGAGGTCGTATACAACGATTGTGCCGGAAGCTTTTTTATCCATACCATAAGCCAAAGCAGCAGCTGTCGGCTCGTTGATGATACGCAGAACTTCCAATCCGGCGATTTTACCGGCATCCTTAGTAGCCTGACGCTGTGAGTCGTTGAAGTAAGCCGGAACCGTAATAACGGCTTTTTCTACTTTTTCGCCCAAATAGCTCTCGGCATATTCCTTGATTTTTTGCAAAACGATAGCGGAAATCTGCGACGGAGCATATTTTTGACCTTTAACTTCTACCCAAGCATCGCCGTTGTCGCCCGGAATAATTTTAAACGGACAATGTTCTTTAAATTTTTCTACTTCCGGCGAATCATAACGACGGCCAATCAATCTTTTAATAGCAAACAAGGTATTTTCCGGATTGGTAACAGCCTGACGCTTTGCTGGATAGCCGACCAAACGTTCTGTATCTGTAAAAGCAACCATAGACGGCGTTGTGCGCGCGCCTTCGGAGTTTTCCAAAACTTTTGCGTCTTTGCCTTCCATAACGGCAAAGCAAGAGTTTGTTGTACCGAGGTCAATACCTATAACTTTATTACTCATAATTTTAAATCCTCCTTTTTCATTTCTAAAAATGTATATAGGGAGCGATTTTTGCCTATGCAAGTGCGGGCAGTATTTTTTTGAAAAAATTTTAATAAAGCCGTTTTAAAAATAAAAAAGACACCCTTTCTGCTAAAAAAAACAGAGAGGGTGCCTGATAAAAGATTACTTAACGGTGCGTTTGAGAATTTCAAGCAGCAGACAGGTGTTAAAGCTTGCGTCGGTGCTGTGGTTTTTCAAATACATTTCCACATAGTCAAAGCGGCAATGATTAACCCATTGCATCAGCACAGAATTTTTGAGTTTCTGATGCTGAGACAAAAGCTGCATTTCTTCATGGACATTGCGCTTAAACAAAGCCTCAACAACTTCATCGCTCAAAGAGTTCTGCTGCTTTATGAGGCGCTTAATTTCGTCCATATCGCCTTTAGCAACAATCGCCAGCTGAGCTTGTTCGCAAAGTTCGCTGTTGTTTTCAAGCAAACTCATCACGGCGCTGTGGCTGAAGTTGCTGATGATTTCCAGCTGGAGCTTCTCAGGAACGTCATTGTTATAGATATAGTCATCCAGCATGTCTATGTTATCGGCGTAGCGGTGGATGTATTCCCAAGCTAACTCGTCAGTCAAACGATTATTTTCGGCCAGATAGCTGCTGGCTTTTTCATAGCCGCTGATGATAATCGTTTCAAGGATGGAGTTTGGAACAGCAATATCCTTATGCTGAAGCATCATAGCGATTTCCTCGTCATTAACGCGGTTGATAAGCAGCCGCATCTGCGCCTCAGTAAGCTTAAGACAGCTATAGTCCAGAATTTCCATCATTTGAAAATGAGTGAAATTCATCAAAATATAGTTCATATCTTCCTCAGATATTGCATCCTTTTTAAGCAAACTCAAAACAGCTTTAAAGTGTCCTTGACGAATAATATCCGCGGCGGGAACATCATAGTTGTTTTGGCACAGCAAAGCAATTTCATAGCTCTGATTGCGGTCAATAACCAGCTGTTTAAGTCTGCAGCCGGCTATAACTTTATTTTTAAGCAAAGCCTCAATTTCTTCGGCATTCGCTCTGTTTATCAAAGTTTCCTGCGCCTTGGCCGGAAAATCAAAACGGTCTTCGGTGCCAAGGCGTTTCATGATGTGTTCATGATTGCCGTTCAAGACAAGGTAATAGTCGTTTACCTCAAGGCGGGTCAGGATAAAAATAAAGAACTTTACCAGCAGCGCCCAGAATCTTTTAAATAAATTTGTAAGCATAAAAATAAGTATTAAAGTTAATAATAAAATTTCAGCTTAAACTATATAGTAAAAGGCAAATTTTGTCAATAATATAAAAAAACTTCCGCCGCATAAAATCGGAGGAAGTTTTTTGCTTAGTTCAGCGATGGGCTTTCATATACTTTGCCAGCAGATAGAAAGTCGGATTATCCGGCACGCAGCGGGCATAGTTTTCCAGCAAATCATAGCGCTGCAGGTCTATCAGCTTATAGACATGGGCGTCGCTGATGTTTTTGGTGACAATTAAAGCTTTGATTTCCTGCCCGATGTTGCGCTGCAAGATTTCGTCAACCGTATAGTCAGAAACCTTATAAAGCCGCGCCATACAGGCAATTTCATCTTTAGAGCCGCGGGCAAGGATTTGTTTTTCAAACCATTCCTGCTTATTCAGCTGCTTCAGCAAATGAGACAGCTCATTGTTGCGGCGCAGCAAAGTGAGAACTAATAATTCATCGCCTTTTTCCAGAACAGCCGCAACGACTTTTTCCGTAATCGGAGGGTAGCCGTTGCAGTTAATATTCAGGCACCGTGCAGCAAGTTCATTGAAACCATTGTCAATCAAATATACAATAGCTTTTTCGCTAGGCAAATATCCGCTATCCAAATAGGCTGTGATTTCTTCCGGATTGCCGCGTAAAATAATTTTATCACGGCTTTCTTTGTCTAAGACAGAATAGTAGCTGCTTCTATGCGTCAAAGACTTCAGCATAGAGATAATCTCTTGAGAATCCCCTTTGTTGACAATTTCCGCATTATGCTGCTTCAGTATCTGATATTTCATCGCAACTGTATTCTCTTGGGAATTGCTGTCATTGGCGGTTTGCTCATTGTGCAGCTCTCGTATTAGATATTTCGTGTAAAACGCCTGCTCGTTATCATTATCCGGCTGTGTAAAGATTTTCTGATGCTTCAGCAGCGCATCAATCTCATTCGGACGGTCACGGTTTGCTATCAGCTGCAGTGCAGTAATGCTCAAGTCGTCAGCATAGCTTAGAAGTTTTTCTATTTCTTCATCATTGCGCCGTTTGATTAAAGCAATTTGCGCCGAATCAAAAAACGCTGTATGAAGCTCTAGTAAAAACATAAGCTCGTCATGATTGCCGCGCTCAATCAAAGCCAGCTGCTCATCTTCTGTCAGTTCATAGCCAAAATGCTTGAGCAGTTTCCAAATCTCATCAGAATTGCCGTTTTTAATGATGTTTACACTATTCTTTTTGAATAGCCACATTCTAAACTTTGTAAATAATATTCTTAACATAATGATAAAATTTTAGTGAAACAATAATAAAAAAACACAGCCATTATATATCATGACTGCGCTTTTTTGTCAAGCTAATGTTTGTCTAAATTATGCCGATAAGATTTTGCTTTATGTTTTCGGCAGCGTCCAAGCGGTAATAGTTTTTGTTAGAGATATTCTGCGGATAGTATTCCGAAATGCCCAAAGCAAAAATATTAGCCTGCTGGTTGATAAAATCACGGCTCAGGTTGATGGCATCGGCGCTGGAAATCAGATATTCCTTAAAGCTGCCGATAGAATCTTTAGCCTCGTTTACAAAATTGTTGTGCTGGTTAAAGATAAACGAAAACTTGAAGATTGTTGCTATCATGGCAATCAGCAAAAACGAGGTTATGCCGCCGATGTAAATGCTGCAGAAAAGCCAAACAAAAAACAGCGCGGCCAAGGCAAACAGCTTAAACGGCAGACCTACAAACATATGCTTGAATCTGTGGCACAAAATCCAGATATAAAAAGCAAAAAGCAAACTGCAGGAAAGCATGATTATCAGGCTTTGCGCCATGTTGGTGCTGATATTGGCAATAAAAATTTCAGTCATAATCAGCATAGCGGTGCTGAACAGAACATAGCTGATGTTTTGCAAAAGCCGGTATTTTTTGATTTGTTTTTTAATGCCTTTTTCAAAAATACGCTTAGCTTTTTTCAGTTTCAGATTGTTGGACGCATTAACTTCAAGCTGCATTGTTTTTTTAGAAAACAGCTGATTCAGCGCCTTTTTTTCTATTTTAGTAAGCTTGCTGTTTTTGAGGCTCTTTGCCGCCAAAAAGCAGCGTCCGCCGTCGCAGATCAGGTCTATGGCATTTTTGCGGTACAAATCCAAGAGCTGCGCCACATAAGCGATACGGTCAAATTTGCCGATAGCAATGCTGCGGGCAAGCGCGCCGCTGTATGACGGCTTGTATTTGTTTCTGCGTTCTTTTTTCAGTCCGAAAAGCGATAGAATAAAAGAAATTAAAATTGCGGCAAAACCGGCTCCGGCATAAATAATATTGCCCCAGTCGGTTAAAAACAGGGTAATGTTTTTGTCATAATCTTTTATAAACGCGCTGCGGCTCATCACGGTAATCACATCCATTTTTTCGCCGTTCAGCAAAGGCGTAACGTTTGAAAACGCCAAAACGTTTTTGGCCAGATTAAACATGTTTGTTCTTTGATTGGTCGCATTATCGCTGCTGCCGACCAGCGGCATGGCGTCGCGGAAAGAATGCCCCTCCGGCAGCGTAACAATGGCGTTGGCCGAAGTTATAAAGGCGTTGAGCGGACGTCCAGTCAGGCTCCAGTCCATAAATACTTTATTGCCGGCAGTTTGCAGCTTGTTGTTAACCATATAGCTGAATTTATAGGTATAAACTCCCGGTTCCAGCTGCTGATTATATTTAGGCTTCAGAAAAATATTGCTGCCGTTTTCTTCTGCGGTGTAGGGAACTTTGGTGTTGTTTACGGTTACTTCATCCAAAATAAGCTCTATGCGGTGTCCGCGTTTGCCCTGATAATAGGTGTATTTAGGAAAAACACGCTCCAAGCCTTTGGCAAATTTTTTGCCGTTGGCGACAATGGTTATGGTGTCTTCAACCTTGATATAGCCGTTAGACTGAATATCTATATAGCTCAAAAAATATGGAATATGCTCCAGCGCCGGAGCCAAAATTTTACGTCCGTTCGGCAGGGTTACGCTCACGGTTGGAATACGCTCTTCCTGCGGCATGGCCTGAGCCTGCTGCGGAGCCTTTACAAAAAAGCGCGTGGCCGAGCGGGCGGCTTGCTCTTCCTGCGGAGCGGCGCTGTTTTCGGCCTGCGGCTCGTCTTTTTTGTCATTTTGGTGCAGAGCCTTTAAGGTTTCTTCATAAATTTTTTCAAAAGTGCTTTTGCTTTCTTCTTTTTGGCGGTCATAAAATTCCGGAGGCGGCACCACGCTGGAAGAGGACGCTTTATCCCATTGCGTGCTTTCATCCATTTTCATTTTAGCGGTTTCTTCAAATCTTTTTTTAAAGAACTCGCGGACGGCTTCTTCATCATTCGGATCCGGCATTCCGGGCGGCAGAGCCAGCGGGTCTTTCGGCTGCTTATGATTTTTTGCCTGCTGCGCCTCAAATTCCGGCAGTCCGGCCAGCGGAATTACCGAAGCGGCGGCAGATTCTGCCAGACAGCCTAACGCCAAAATAAAAGCAAATGAAAAAAATCTATTCATAAAATGCGTCCTTCGTGTTTACAAATTAAATAGTTTTGTTTAATATAACGGCTAAAGATTAAAAAAGTTATAAGGAGACATCCCATGAAACAAAAAGTTGCAGCAGTTATTTTGGGCGCCGGAAAAGGCACCCGCATGCATTCGGATAAACCGAAAGTTTTGATGCCGGTTTGCGGAAAATCTATGATTAAGCGTATTATTGACACGCTGGAAAGCATTCCGGTTGATGAAATTGTTACGGTAATTTCTCCGGACGGCAAAGACGTGGCTAAAGAGGTTGCGCCGTATCCTACCTGCGTGCAGGAATTACAGCTCGGCACCGGACACGCCGTAAACTGCGCCAAGGATTTTTTGAAAGACTTTGACGGCACGGTTTTAGTGATTTTCGGTGATACGCCGCTGATTACCCGCCGTACATATGAACGCGCCATAGAAAAAGTTGAAAGCGGCTATGCCGTTGTGGTGCTGGGTTTCCGCCCGAAAGACGCCGCCCGCTACGGACGCTTGGTTATGAACGGCGACGAGCTGGACCGCATTGTGGAATTTAAAGACGCCACAGACGCCGAAAAAGCTATTGATTTTTGCAATTCAGGGTTTATGTCTTTCAGCGGCAGGCACCTGTTTTCTATTCTGTCAAAAATTGGCAACAAAAACGCTTCCGGCGAATTTTATTTGACAGATGCGGTGGCAGTTGCCAAGCAAATGGGGCTGAAATGCACGGCGTTTGAGGGTGATGCCGAAGAAGTTGCCAGCGCCAACACCTTAGAAGAATTGGCTCAGTTGGAAGAATTTTGCCGAAAGAACAGTTAATGGAACGCTTTTTTAAGTTATTGTACTATTATTGTTTGGGTCTGCTGGTGTTTGTCACGGTTTATATGGTGGCAATGCTGGCGGCGGCGCCGAAAAACGACGCCTTAAACCGCGGCTTTATTCCCTGCACGCGTGATTTTGTAACCAAGGTTTCGGACTGCGGACGCGGCGAACTGAGCTGTATGGCAGCCGGAATCTGGCAAGATACAAAATGCAATCTGTATGTTATTTTTGACGGGGCAGGGGCTTGGCTGCGCGGCAAACAGCCGACGCCGTGGGCAAACTATTTGTTTGAACCCAAAAGCGAAGCCGAAATTGATACCGAAAATCAATATATCGGCGTGGTCAGTCAGGATGTCGGAGTTTTGGAAGCGCAGCGGCAGTTTATGGAAAACCGCCAGAAAGAGCTGGAAGAGGCTAAGCACCGCAGCTTAAATCTGGATAAAAATGTTCTGCCGACCGATGACGCGGAGCCAAACGGCAAGTATGATGCAAAAGAAGAAGCAGAACCGGCTCAGCCGGATGAAAATTCTAATATTGACGATGAAGTGTTTTTAGAAGATTTTGAACCGGAGGTGGAAAATGCCCAGAAAGCTGAAACTCCGGTTTCGGAAAATGAAAAAACTAAGGCTTTGCTGAAACAAAATGCTCAAAAAAGCACAGAGAAAAAAGGAGAAATAAATGACAAATAAAATGCCGGCCTGGGACTTAAGCGACTACTATACAAGTATTGAAGACCCGAAAATTGCTGCGGACTTGGAAGAATACCGCCAAGGCACCGAAGAATTTGCCAAACGCTATAAAGGCAGATTAGCGGAATTGTCAGCTGCCGAATTTTTGGAAGCGGCAAAAGATATTGAGCGCCGTTCCAAAATTGCCAGCCGTTTGGGCGGGTTTGCCTACCTTAATATGGTTACGCAGATGAAAAATGTGGAAGCCGTGGCGTTTTATCAGGATATTCAGGAAAAGCTGACCGATTACTGCAAGCCGGCAATTTTCTTTTCGCTGGAATTTAACGCTTTGCCTGATGCTAAAATAGATGAATGGCTGCAAAATAAAGAGGTGGCGTTCTATAAATATTGGATAAAGCGTATGCGCAAATTCAAGGATTATGAGCTTTCGGAGCCGGTGGAAGAAATTTTGGTGGAAAAATCTTTGACCTCTTCCGAAGCTTGGGTGCGTTTGTATGAAGAAACATCTTCCCGCTTGGTTTATACGGTTGACGGCAAAGAATATAACGACGCCGAGCTTTCTAAACTGATGTTGGATAAAGACCCGAAAACCCGCGAAAAAGCCGGTAAAGAGCTGAACCGAGTTTTGAAAGAAAACGGACATCTCATGACCTTTATTTATAACATGGTAATGAAAGATAAAGCAATAGAAGATGAAAAGCGCGGCTTTAAAACTCCGGTTTCTTCCCGCAACTTAAGCGAAGATGTCAGCGATGAAACAGTTGAAGTTTTGGCGCAGACCGTGAAAAAGCACTATAAAGATATTTCTGAGCGTTTTTATAAGCTGAAAGCAAAATGGCTGGGTGTAGAAAAAATTGCCTATTGGGACAGAAATGCGCCGCTGCCGTTTGCCGATGACACTACATACAGCTGGGATGAGGCGGTGCAGATTGTGCTGAATGCCTATAAAGAATTTTCGCCGAAGCTGTATAATATTGCTAAAGATTTCTTTGACCACAACTGGATAGATGTTCCGCCCCGCGACGGCAAGCGCAGCGGCGCTTTTTGCAGCGGTCCGATTAGCGACGAACACCCTTATTTAATGCTGAATTTTGTGGGTAAGCAGAACGATGTTTTGACTTTGGCTCATGAGCTGGGACACGGTTGCCACCATCAGCTGCGTTTGAAAAACGGCGAGCTGAATGAGCATTCGCGCATGACTTCAGAGGAAGTGGCTTCGGTGTTTGGGGAAATGATGGTGTTTCAGTCCATGCTGCGCAATTTGAAAGACGACAAAGCCAAGCTGTGCCTCATTGCTTCTAAAGTCGGCGATATGATTAACACCGCCATTCGGCAGATTGCTTTTCACTTTTTTGAAACCCGCGCCCATGATGAGCGTAAAAACGGCGAGGTTTCAGAAGAGCGTCTGTGTGAAATCTGGCTGGAAGAAATGCGCGACAGTTTGGGCGAATATGTGGAAGTAACCGATGACAGCAAGCATATTTGGTCTATGGTCGGTCACTTCTTTTTCCTGCCGTTCTATGTTTACGCCTATTCATTTGCCGATTGTTTTGTAAACTCGTTGTATCAGGTCAGCCAATCCGGCAAGGTGGAAAATTTTGCCGACAAATATTTGGATATGCTTTCTAAAACCGCTTTGGAAGACTATGACAAGATTTTGGCTCCGTTCGGTTTAAATCCGAACAGTCCGGATTTTTGGGAATATGGTTTATCCCTGATTTCATCGTATATTGATATGTTGGAAGAGCTTGACAAAAAGGTGGAGAAACTCGTCTAAAGGGGGAAACCTCGTCTAGCTGGTATCTGCTAGGGATTTTTGCGCTCGTGTACCTTGTTGTACACGTCGCTTAAAAATTCCGTCGCATCTACACACGCTATCCGAGTTTCTGCAAGCTTGTACCGGTTGTGCTTGTGTACCTCGTTGTATACTGCGAAAAAATCTTACTTCGTATTAGCCTCATTCTCCGCATTGCTTTATAGTGTGTGCTATTTAAAACCTCGCAAGTCATGTTCCTGAGAGCTTGTGCCGGCTGCTAAAAATAACTGCCGGTATTTTTTATGCTGTACCTCATTGCTTCTTTTGCCAAACGTTGATGACTTCGCCGATATAAGCAACATGCGGAGAGAGTTTGGTTCTTTCATAAAAAGCTTTGGCTTTTTCATCCATAAGTTTGGGCTTAAAACTTTCTTTATAAATTATTTTGCATTCAATCGCTAGATTTCCCTCTTTGAAAATCGGGTTGCCTAAATCTGTAAATTCCGGAGTCAAGCCAGCCGCTTTCAGTTTATCGCCGTCGCGTCCGGAATGGGAGCCGATATAGGTTAAAGCTTCTTTTTTAGCTTTAGGAAAACCGATAACCGTAAAATATTCATTCTTCTGCATAAATTCATTGGTGTATCTTTCCGGAGCCACATAAACCGTAACAATAGGTCGTCCCCACAGCATACCGAATTGTCCCCAGCCGATAGTCATGGCATTCATACCGTCTTTATTGCCGGAAGCCAAGGCTGCCCAATCTTCGCCAAACAAAACAGCCGGATTTTTCACATCGTAAATTGAAATTTTCTGCCAATCTTCGCCCATTTTTGCCGCGCTGTCGGCATAAGCCGGCAGGCAGGCTGATATAAACAAAGCAAGAACCAGAATATATTTTTTCATTCTTATTTCTCCTCATAAATAATACTTTAAGCAATAGTATAAAAAATTTTGCACAATAGCAAACTAAAATATACTGTCCAGCAAGCCCTCTAAAGTAGAGGGAGATGACTTAGTTTTTGTCTTCGGTTCGTCGGCTAAATCTTCTTCCTCTATCAAGTCGCCGATACTGTCCGATGAATCATTGTCATCAATCAGCGCGCCGATGTCGTCAGTTTCATCGGAAAGCGGTCTGATATTGTGTGCCGCCAGCATAACATCGTGCCAAATTTCCGCCGGAATAGTGCCGCCGCCGACTTTATTCATCGGCTTTTCGTTGTCGTTGCCGACCCAAACCGCCGCCACATAACCGCCGGCCCAGCCCACAAACCAAGCGTCGCGGTAGTTTTGCGTGGTTCCGGTTTTTCCGGCGGCAAAATACGGAAGCTGCGCTTTTTTACCGGTGCCGCGGGTAATAACGTGGTTCAGCATCTGCGCCATTTGCTTAACAATATTGCCCACGATAATCTGCTTTTGCTTGTCAGGCTGGCGCACATAAAGCTGATGACCGTCTTTGCTGGAAATCTCGTTAATTGCATGCGGCCAAACCGCATAGCCTCCGTTAGCCAGTACAGCATATGCTGCAGCCATATCCAATACTTTAACGCCGTTAGTTCCCAAAACCATGGACGGAGTCAAGTTTAGCTTGGTGCTGATACCCATTTTGCGGGCATTGGCGGCAATATCCTTAAGATACAGCTCCTTAGAAAGCGCCGCGGTCGCCACATTCAGCGAATGCGTAAGGGCAAAGTCAAGAGTAACATTGCCGTAATAGCGCTTGCTGTAATTTGACGGCTGCCATTTGCCGATTTTGAGCGGTGCGTCATTAACCATGCTGTCAGGCGCAAAGCCGTATTGCAAAGCCGTGAGGTAAACAAACGGCTTAAACGCCGAACCGGATTGGCGGATAGCCTGCACCGCGCGGTTAAATTGGCTGCGGTTATAATCCATGCCGCCGACCATGGCTTTGATAGCGCCGCTGTAGTCCATAACCACAATCGCGCCCTCGCTGACGTTTTTGCCTTTGGCGCCCCAAATATGCGAACGCAGGATTTTTTCAGCGCTTTCCTGCAGTTTTTGATCCAGAGTTGTCATAACATTTACATCAACCGAACGTTCGCCGATATAGCTGTTGACTTCATCATAAACATATTGGGCAAAGTGCTTGCCGCCGCTGACGCGGTATTGCTGTCCGTTGCTGACCGGCAAAGTTTTGGCGGAAGCGTATTGCTTTTGATTTATATAATCGCATTCCAGCATATTATGCAGAACCACATTGGCGCGTTCCAGCGATTTTTCGCGGTTTAAAATCGGATTATAGCGGTTCGGAGCTTTAAGCATGCCCGCCAAAATCGCCGCCTCGCGCAGGTTTAAGTCGCCGGCGCTTTTGTTGAAATACCAGTTGGCGGCCGCTTCCGCGCCATAGGTGCCGGAGCCGAAATAGACACGGTTCAGATACAGCGCCATAATCTGATTTTTTGTCAGCTTATTTTCCAGCCAAAATGCCAGCAGCAGCTCCTGAACTTTACGTTTAATATTTTTATTCGGCGTTAAAAAGATGTTTTTCGCCACCTGCTGCGTAATAGTGGAGGCGCCTTGAGCATAGCGCCCGCGGAATACGTTGGTAACCATGGCGCGCCCAAAGCCCCAGACATCAAAGCCGAAGTGTTTGTAAAAACGGCGGTCTTCGGTGGCAATAATGGCGTTGGTTAAATTTTTCGGCAGATTATCCGGATATATCACTTCAGCATAGACATTGCCGAATGAAGCAATATCGCTGCCGTTTTCCGCCATAATCGTGGTAGACGGCTGGCGGGTCTGCGCCACGGCCTTGGCAATATCCGGCATGGTAAAGTAGCAATACGCCACATAAGAGCCGACAGCTATAAACAAAAACAGCCCCAGCCACAAGCCGAGAATAAACAAGGTTTTCCATAACGAAGAACCGCCGCTTTTCTTTTTTGACGAGCGTTTTTTCTTAGGCGCCGATTTCTTTTTGGCAGCGCTTTTTGCTTTGGTTTTGCGCACGGTATCTTCTAAAATTACCAAACCTTTTTTGAGTTTGCGGCGGATTTTTTGTTTTACGTTTTGCGGCATTTTATTCTCTCATTTTCAGTCAAAAATCTCTTAGCCTGCACTATATATAAAATAAGTTAAGGAAGTTTTTATAAACAAAAGCGCAAAGAAAAATTTTTAATGCTTGGCGAACGCTTAAAAAGCCGCTATATTGGCGGACAAGGAGAAAATAAAAATGGCAAAAGTTTGTTTGATTGACGGTTCAGGATATATTTTCAGAGCGTTTTACGCCTTGCCGACCATGACGGCACCGGATGGTACGCCGGTCAACGCCGTATACGGCTTTTTGACAATGTTCATGCGGCTGATAAAGGCTATTCCCTGCGATTACTGCGTAGTGCTGTTTGACGCCAAACGCAAAAACTTCCGCAACAATTTTTTTGCCGATTACAAAGCAACGCGCGCCGAGATTCCGGAGCTTTTAATTCCGCAGTTTGAACTGATTTATAAAACTGTTGCAAAGCTGAATCTGCCGTGCATTCTGCAAGAGGGCTATGAAGCGGACGACCTGATTGCTACCTATGCCAAACAGGCGGTAGAAGCCGGACATGACGCAGTTGTGGTGTCGGCGGATAAAGACCTTATGCAGCTGATTCGCCCGCATGTGGAATTTTATGACGGTATGAAAGACCGCTTTTTTACGCCGGATGACGTGCATGAAAAATTCGGCGTTTATCCGGATAAGGTTATTGACGTGCAGGCGCTTTCCGGCGATAAAATAGATAATATTCCGGGGATTCCGGGAATTGGTCCCAAAACGGCGGCGGAGCTGGTTAATTTGTACGGCTCGCTGCAGGGCGTGCTGGATAATGCCGAAAACATCAAACAGGTAAAACGCCGCGAGCTGGTAATGCAAAATAAGGAATCGGCAGAGCTTTCGCTGAAATTAGTAACGCTTAAAGATGATGTTCCGGTTGAACATCCGCTTGAAGATTTTAAATGTCAGGCGCCGGATGCCGCAACCTTAATTAACTTTGTCAATGAGCTTGGCTTTAAGAGCATTCTGCCGAAGCTGCAGAAATGGATTGAAGAGCGCTGCTGCGTCTTGGGCGGCGCTCCGGCTGCGGCTAAAAAAGAAGAACCGGCGCGCTATTTTAAAATTCAAAACCGCGATGATTTAAAGGCGCTGTATCAGGAAATCTGCACCGCGCAGCAATTTAGTTTTCAGGTTTTGCATAACGGCGTGGAACCGGAAGCTTTAAGCATCAGCACCGCCGAAAACAGCGCCTGCTATCTGCCGATTCCGCAAGTGGCGGGCGAAGCCGATTTGTTTGCCCATCACGAATATTCGCAGCTGGATAATGAAACGGTTAAAAAATTTTTGCTTTTGGTTATGGAAAACAAAAATATCCTTAAAATCGCCTTAGACTTAAAAACACAATGGCATTATTTAGATAAAATCTGCGGCAAACAGCTGGATTTATGGCCTTATCACGATGCCGCCGTTATGTCGTATGATGTGGACAGCTCGCTGCACGAACATACATTGCAGGTTTTAAGCGATATGCTGCTGGATAAAAAAATCGCCCTGCCGAAACTGACTCAGAAAATCAAAAAAATAGATTTTTTTAATGAAGAATACGGCAATTATGTTTATGAAAGCGCAGACTATGCTTTGCGGCTTTATCACATTTTGAAAGACAGCCTGTTTCACGAGCGCAAAATGTATGTGTATGAAATGCTTGACCGCCGCCTGATTCAGGTTCTGCTGAAAATGGAAGATGAAGGGATTGTTATTGACGAAAACTGCATGGCAGAACTGAACGACGAGTTTGCCCGCCAGATGAGCCAATGTGAAAACGAAATTTTTGCGCTTGCCGGCACAACTTTCAACCTAAGCTCGCCCAAGCAAATCGGCGAAGTTCTTTTTGACAAGCTCGGGTTCAGCGGCGCCAAAAAAACAACCGGCACCGGCAACTATAATACCAGCGCCGAAGTTTTGGAACAGCTGGCGGAAGAACATGAAATCGCCGCCAAGATTTTGGAATGGCGCAGCTATGCCAAGCTCAAATCCACCTACACCACCGCTCTGCTGGAAGTAAAGGATAAAAATAATCGCGTGCATACCACTTTTTCGCAAACGGTAGTGAATACAGGGCGTTTGGCGTCGTCTAATCCGAATTTGCAGAATATTCCGAACCGCTCGGAAATAGGGCGTAAAATCCGCGCCTGCTTTGTAGCGCGCAAGGGCTATAAAATTGTGGCAGCGGACTATAGTCAAATGGAGCTGCGCCTGCTGGCGTCGGTTGCCGATGTTAAAGCCCTCAAAGAGGCCTTTGCCGCCGGTGTGGATATTCACGCCGCCACAGCCGCCCGGGTGTTTGGGCTGAAGCCGGAAGAAGTTGACCGCGAACACCGCAACCGCGCCAAGGCCATAAATTTCGGAATTGTTTACGGAATCTCCCAGTTTGGCTTGGCTAAGCAAATCGGCACCACCAAAGAAATTGCCAAGCAATATATAGACTCGTATTTTGCCGCGATGCCTGAAGTCAAAACCTATATGGAAAAGACCATAGCTTTTGCCCGCAGCCACGGCTATGTGCTGACGCCGCTGGGGCGTAAATGCGCCGTTCTGGGGATTAACGACAAAAATCACCGCATTGTTTCGTTTGCCGAGCGGGCAGCGATTAACGCGCCGATACAGGGCGGTGCGGCGGATATTGTAAAACTGGCGATGCAAAAGGTTTATCAGGCAATGCAGGAACATCAGCTGGACGGACGCCTATTGCTGCAAGTGCATGATGAACTGGTGCTTGAAGTCAAAGCCGAACACGCCGGACAAACCGCGGCTTTGCTGCAGAAAATTATGGAAAATGCCGCAAATACCGCCGTAAAAATGGTGGTGGAAACCGGTATCGGCGACACTTGGGCTTCCGCGCATTAAAACAACAAAAAAAGTATGTTACGATTACTCAAACCAACTACGCTGTTGTTGATATATGTCGTTAGGTTGTCCTGCTAATTGAACATCAAATTTTAATCCAGTCATTTTAACTTTACTGTCAGCATTATGTAATCTCATATCAATTTGCCAACCACCATCAAATATTATTGAAATTGTAGTTTTAGATATAACACAACCTTTTTGTTTGAAGCGTATATCAACCAATCTTGTTGGATAATGTATGCGTTTAACTTTATATATTGATTTTTCATTTTGTGAAGGTGCATTTAATGTTCCATTCATATTAAATGCAACAACTTTTGTTTGTTTATCTTTTTCTAATGATATTATTTTATAGAAATCTTTACTACCAAAGAAATAGGATAACAATTTCTTTGGAGCATCAGCATAATGTTCACAAATATTCTGAAATTCTTTTATTATCTCTTTAAGTATTGGAACATAAAAATTATCTATTTTATTAGGAATATTTTTCCAACAAATATTTTGTTTTTGAAAATCTTCAATTGGTTGCAAAATTTTATTCATGCTATCTATGTATTTTTTACTGCAAGGGTAACCCAACCATACTTTGCCAAAATCTTTTGCTTCAGTTATTCTAGGATGCTTTAGAGCTTGATGGTTGTGTTTACAACTAAAACCTACTTCCCAGTTAGATTTAAATCTAATACAAATAATATCTCTAACATCACCTTCACACCCTTTTGCTATTGCATCACTACTAATTGAAAGTAGTAAAGGCACATCATCATCCTCATTTATCAATTTTGGTTCTAAAGGTAATATTATTTTAATTGCTGTTTCTGCAGCTAATAAATATTTTTCTTTTTCAGATGAAGACAATTGTTCATAAGATTTAAGAGCCGTTTCATAGGTCTGATTTTGTTCTTTTTTTATTATTTTATTTTCTTTTTCTAATTTGCGAGATATGGCATCCAAACAAGCATACTCAAATGCTTTTCCTTGTATAGTCTGTTTTGCTTTTGTCATATCAATCACCTATCTTTTTTAATATATTGTATATAGATTCTGCTATTACTTCTGCTAGTTTTACAGGAACAGCGTTTCCTATTTGTTTGTATTTACTTACTAAATCTCCACAGAAAATCATATCAGAGGGAAAAGTCTGAATGGCAGCAGCTTCTTTATAGCTTAACCTTCTTGTTTTACCTATTCCAAATTGCCAATTATTAGAATCTATTTTTATCATATCTGGCGAGGATGGATGTAATGCTACTTGTTTAGCCATTGCAGGTATTGTAAATGATACATTTTCCCAATTTCTTTTCCTATTCCTACTCATATATCTAGAAGAATAAGGTGCATCACATATTTCATCATTTTTAGGTGTAGCCAAACCCTGTATTGCATCTTTGAGAGAAACCTTTTTTAATTTTTTTGCTGGAAACTTATATTTAATATT
Organism: Bacteroidaceae bacterium; assembly: GCA_963659495.1. GTDB lineage: Bacteria > Pseudomonadota > Alphaproteobacteria > RF32 > CAG-239 > RUG410. The sequence continues at coordinate 24,028 of CAVKTH010000017.1, forward strand.
TAAATCTTTCCTAGTTCCTATAATTATAACTCTATATCTATCTTGAGGCACTCCATAGTCAGCAGCATTTACTAATGTTGGAATAACGTTATAACCCTTATTAGAAAAATCATTTATTATAGCCTTTATTATATCACCATTACCTAATGTTAAAATACCTTTAACATTTTCAGCTACAAAAACTTTTGGTTGTTTTAACTCAACTAATTTTACAAAATATCTATAAAGAATGTTTCTGGAATCATCTAGTTTTCTAGGACCAGCTAAGGAAAAACC
>CAVKTH010000017.1:24313-26238 GCA_963659495.1 Bacteroidaceae bacterium
CTCCAGCTATCACATCTGCATTAGGAATATCGCTAAAATTTACTTTACCAATATCTCCTTGGACTACAATGCTTTTACTCCATTTTTTATGAGTTTCACATGCATCTTTATCAATATCATTTGCCCAAATAGTTTTAAAACCTTGATTTTCAAAACCCATATCTAAACCACCAGCTCCCGAAAAAAGGGATACCAATGTATATTTTTTAGCGCCCATATAAATACCTCCATACGAATATTAACACGACGAAACAGCATGTAGTGTATATAACTAACAATAATATTTCAAGAGAAAAATTATATGATAAAAGTCAAGTTTTTTTGTTTAGTTTGTAATATTTTGATGAACCAAGTATGTATTAACCTTTCAGTCATAAATTGTGTCGTATAAAAGCGGTAATAGATTAAAAGGAGAATGCAAAATGAAAAAATATTTGTTGATTGCCGCCGGTCTGCTGGCTGCTGTTTCCGCCAATGCCGGAGAATTCCGCCCGTATGTCGGCTTTGATTATGTTAATATGACACCGAATTTAAAAGGCAGATATGAAAATACTCATGCCGATAACTATGATTTGGGCAGTCTGACCGCCGGTGTAAAATTTGTTGATTATGGTTCAATAGAATTTTTTGCCGAACGCTCTGCGCAAGAAAAGAAAGTTTTGGGTTCCAACGTGGCCCGCAGCCGTTTATATGGCTATGGCGCCGATGTTTTGGTTGATATGTACAATGTTTCTGACGCCACAATTTTAGGTTCTGTCGGCTACGGACGTATTACTTCTAACTTAAAATACAACGGCAACAACGACAAAGACACAGCAAACGCCCTGCGTCTGGGTATCGGCGGAGAAATCAACCCGACTCCGGAATGGGGCTTCCGCGCAATGTACCGCTATTCATTGGCTGACGGCGACGCCTATAACAACAGCAAGGAATTTACTATCGGGGCTCGCTACTACTTCTATTAAAAATCACATCTAGCAGCGCATCTAGCGCCAAAACTGCGAAAGAGAGAAAATTCACGTACTTCTGTGTACGCTAAAATTTTCTCTCTTCTTGTTTTAACGCTATCTGCACTGCTATCTGCAATTTTTTTTGGGATATAATTTGTACACGTCGCTTAAAAATTCCGTCGCATCTACGCACGCTATCCGAGTTTCCGAGAGTAAGTGCCGGTTTCATTAATTTGAAGCCGGTATTTTAACATTCTAATAATCAAACTCCCAAGTAAGCGAACAATATTCTTCATCCGCGGCTGTAGTTCGGCAGATACGGTCTATATCGCTCAGCGTGATTTTACTGAAACATTGACGGTCTTCTCGGCAATACTTATCATTAAAAAAATAATTAGGCAAAATATCTCGGTTATTGCAATAAACACCGGCTAAATATAGGTGTTCATGCAGAGGAACAATAAGATTTTGCCAAAATGCTTTGCATAATTGACCGGAAAAAGTTTGCGAAACCGTATTGCCGCTTTCGGAAACCGAACTAGCGCCAAACAATATAGTCATAACCACCCTGTCGCCGCGGCTGAAAACAGATAAAGTATTGCCCAAGGTAGCTGAGACATTTTTATGCCCGTCATAATCGGCTGCATTGTTCCAGTTGCCGGGGAGCAAATTCATTGCCGCTAAGGTTGGCAATAAATCATAGCGGCTTTCTTCGCCTTTCAGTTTTTCAAAGTCACTCAAATGCTCTATAATCCCCTGTATTAAGTAACTGTATTCGCCGATGACTTTGTTTTCTTTCCACTTCTCCATAGCTTTGGAATATCCAGCGATTCCGCCGACGCTTAACACCGCAATAATCGCCAGAACGCCGAGCATTTCTATCATGCTCCGCCCTAGCGGGTTTGCCTGTCTGGTCACTACTAGCGCTTTTCTCGCTCGTGTACCTTGTTGTACACGTCGCTCCAAAAGTGCGGC
>CAVKTH010000018.1:0-26099 GCA_963659495.1 Bacteroidaceae bacterium
GGTCGGAGCATCGCTCCGGGTGAGGGGTAACAATAAACCAGCAACCAACACTAAGTCCGCACCTCCAGCACCAGTCATTCTATGCCTTGTGCATAGAATCTTGTTGCAACGAATCTCTAACCTAGTCAATAAATTAGCCTTATTATTGCATAAGTATTGGTTGAGAGAAGATTCTCGGAATAAATCCGAGAATGACTGGTGCCGGGGACGCGAGTTCTCTCTGGTGGCAAGTAAACAAAGAAGCGTTGCCTCTGGCAACAAAGTCATGGATACTCGTCTGCCACAGCCTGCGGGGTGTGGCGACAAGTATGACGTTTCGGGTTGGGGTTATAGATTGCTTCGTCGTTACACTCCTCGCAATGACGGCAGCAGCGTGGGGCTGTCTATGATAGAAATGCTCGGCGTTTTGACTATTATCGGTGTATTGTCAGTCAGTGGCATTGCCGGATATTCCAAGGCTATGGAGAAGTTTAAGGTTAATAAAGCAATAGAAGAATATAGTTATGTAATTACCGGTTTGTTAGAATATAAATATAACATATTAAAACAAGCACCTGAAAATCAGTATTTTATTTCTGATTTAGTGTTGGCTATGCAGTTAGTTCCAGATACATGGCAAATGGGCGATTTTTTAGATTATGGAACACAGAAAAATTTACAAGATCCTTTTGGAAACGGCATATACTTTTTTACTCAGCAAAAAGAACTTGCCATGCATATTTATATGAACCAAGCAAATAACAACATGAAGCTTAACTGGTGCCAAATCTTAATGGAAAATGTAATTAAGCCTTTGCACAGTATGATAAATAAAGGCGGGATAGCTTGGAATGGAAATTGGCAATTTGTTTACAGCGGGGATAAATATTGTTCTGAAGAGACTAATTGCCTGCGGGATATTACGCTTGCTCAAATTTCTGAGCAATGCAAGAGTTGTATGGAAAAAAGCGGGGCTTGCATGGTCGGATTAAATTTCTAAATTTATGGGGATAACAAAAATTTCCCCTCATCCGGATAATATGGGAAAAGGGGAAATTTATAAAACCTCTAATTTAAATCAGTCGGCAATAGTCAGATTGCGCTTGCCGGCTAAAGATTCTTGAATGAATTTGATTTGTTCCATAACCATTTCATTATCTTTATATTTTTCGGCAGCTTGAGCAACACGCTCTTCAAAAGTTCCGTTAGAGCCTTTAAAGATAAACATAAACGCGCGGGTGCAGGATTTAATAACGCTTTCCTCCAAGCCGCTGCGCTTTAAGCCGATAACGTTCAAGCCACGCAGGTGCGCCGGCATGCCATTGGCGATGCCAAACGGAATAATATCGCGGGCAACACCCGAAACACCGCCGACCATAGCTTTGCGTCCGATATGCACAAACTGATGCACAGCACAGTTGCCGCCCAAAATAACTCCGTCGCCCAGATGAACATGTCCGCCGATTACCGCATTGTTGGTCATAATCACATTATTGCCGACCACGCAGTCATGCGCAACGTGCGAGTTAACCATAAACATGCCGTCATCACCGACAACGGTTGTCAGATGTTCCTTAGGCGTACCGGCGTGCATAGTCACGTTTTCGCGGATTACATTGCGCTTGCCGATGATCAGACGCGCCCCCGGCTGAAATTCATTGCCGTGATCCTGCGGTCCGCAGCCTAGTCTGGCTCCCGGAAAAACAACTGTCCCCTCGCCGATTGTCGTATCGCCGTAAATTGTCACTTGTCCCAGCAAACGTACGTTTTCGCCGATTTTAGCCTGAGCGCTGACCCAGCAGAAAGGACCGATTTCCGCGCTGTCTGCGATTTGTGCGCCGTCTTCAACAACAGCTGTAGCATGAATTTTAGCCATAATTTTATTCCTTTTTTACATATAAAAACATTAACTATCCGTAAGACTACAGATAGTCCGGACATATTGCAACACACAAAACGTTACAGTTTATTTCTTTTGCAGCACGCAGACAAAAAATCCGTCCGTACCGGTCAAAAGCGGCGAACACTTCAGCCAGCGTGTTTCGGCAAACGGATAGTTTTGCTCCAGCTTGCGCTCCCATAAATTCTTCATATTCACGGTCGTAAATTCCGGATATTTCTGCAGGAAAGCTTCTATCCGCTGTTCATTTTCTTCCGGCAGCACCGAACATGTCATATAAATAATCCGCCCGTTGTCCGCCACATGCTTGGCCGCAATATCCAAAATTTCGGTCTGTGCCTGCTCAATAGCTTTCAGCTGTTTCGGCGTCAGGCGGTATTTAGCATCAGGCGAGCGCCGCCAAGTGCCGCTGCCTGAACACGGTGCGTCCACAATAAAGCGGTCAAATTTATCGGCAGTCCCGATTTCACGCATTATTTTGATATTTTTAATGCCCAATCGCTCTGCCCTCGCCTTTAGCCCGTCCATACGGTTAAAGTTTTTATCATGCGCGTAAATTAAGCCGTCGTTATGCAGAATAGCGCCCAGCAGCAGACTCTTGCCGCCTCCGCCGCAGCAGTAGTCTATAATCCGCTGATTATTGCGCACATCGCACAAAATAGCCCCAAGCTGCGATGCTTCATCCTGCACTTCTATTTCTCCGTTTTGATACGCTATGCAGTTTTGCAGATTTACCCTTTCGGCCGAGCGCAGCCCATAAGGCGAATACGGAGTAAAAGAGAAGAACAGCCCCTCTTTCTGCAGTTTGTTTTTAGCCTCTTCGCGGCTGATAAAATTAGCCCGGATATCGGCCGGGGCTGTGGTATTCAGGCTTTCGGCCAGCGCCGGATTATTGATTTTTTCATACAGCCATTTCGGACATTCTTTTTCAATATATACCGGATAGACCTCCTCATTCAGATGCGCCAGTTTTTCCTTTTCTTCTTTAGTCAGTGGCTTTAAGCCGTATTCCGAACCGTCGGCGGCAATATCTAAATCCTCGTCTTTAAGATAGGCCAGCAGCAGCATCCGCGGCTCGCAACATCCGCAGTCAAATTCCAGCCGGCTACGGTGGCGGATAATATCCCATACCGTATTGGTAATAAACTTGCGGTCTTTGGAACCGATATATTTGCGGTTCCGCAGATATTCTTTCAAAATGTTGTCGGCCGGATATTGGTCTTGAAATACTTTGGATATAACTTCTAAAACTGCCTGATATTTAGCGCTGAGCTGCATTTAATTTCTCCTTATGCCGTTACTATAAACAAAAATCCCCTCAAAAACAATAAGTTTTTAAGAGGATTTTCATGGCCGCTATTTCCATAGAAACAGAGGCTTTTTTACCGCATTGCTGTCTATGGTGCAATGAAACGACAGCATGGCCAGCGTTTTTTTAAGCAAAGTTTCATGTATTGTTCCAACCGCTCTAGGACTGTCATCCGGCAAAATTTTTGCTAGATGAGGTTCTGAAAGCTGAAAGTCGGTTAAGGCTTTTTTACCTAAATCGGTCAAAGCAAAAACCACGTTGTTGCAAACAACACCAAGCACTAAATGACACTTATCCGTGTCAACCCGGGAAGCGAGTTCCAATCTGCCGCTGCTGCTGTTATAAAAAATCAGCTGACAGGGCGTGTGAATAAAACTTTCATTCATAATCATAAAAATTAAAGTTAATAAAACTAACCGTTCCAAACCAAAATCGGATAGCGAATAGTATCTTTAGCTACATTGCAATATTTTGCCAGCACCTCTGCTGTCTCCAAAACTTTCGGGGCTGTCATTAAAGCTTTCTTCTGCTCAAAGGAAAGCTTCGGCAGCGGCTTCAATTTTGCATTGTTAAAGAAACATCCGCTCATTACACAGCAGGCTAAAGAGTTGATAGCATAGGCAAAGCCTTCATTTTCAAAGCCTAAAATTGCATAGATTTCACTCTCTGCCACTTTTCTAACGCGCTCAACTATGATATCTTCGCTGTTAAAAACGAGCAAATCACAAGGCGCTTCAATAAAATGTTTATCCATATGCTTAAAATTTAAAAATTATTCATTCCAAAGCAATATCGGCTTATGCGCCATAATTTTGCTTACTTCGCAGTAATTTGAAAGAATCTGAATGGTTTCGCCGATTTCCTTAGCAAATGCAATTCTTTCGCATTGTATAAGCTCATAAGGCGGAATTTTTTGCAGCTGAGGCGTTTCAGATACGGATTCTATCAGTATAGAGCAATTTTCCACGCTGAGCGGAAAGACAATTCCCTGATATTCCAAACCCAAAACCGTCAAAATCTGTTTTGCTTTTATGCTCTTAACCTTTTCTATCTGCGAATTTTCTAAATTAAAGCAAATCAAAGCGCACGGAGTTTTAATAAAATTATCGTCCATAAATATAAAAAAGTTAATAATCAAAATACGCCTTTATATTACACATCTTTTATATTTTGTCAATATTTTAGACCAGATTTAAAACAAAAAAACTTCTCATAAACCATCAGGCTTAGAGAAGTTCTGAATTTTTTGCTCAAGCCATAACCTTATATAAAGGAGTATGCACCTCATCGGTATCAACCTCAATATAATGCTTGAGCAAAGTGACGGTTTTTGCCAGTTCCTGCGAGTTAGCAGCCTGTTTTACCCGGGAATAATCGCCGGTAGTAATCGGGCTGAGCTTGGCGGCTGCTTCATTATTACAGCATATTGCCGAAGATTTTGCCGTTGGGCAGAACAAAATGCCAAAGCAGATAATCCCCACAATATTCTTACAATTTGCTGTGTCAACACTAGAAAAAACAGCTACAGACTTTGCATCCTTTACAACCAATTTGCAAGGAACTGATATCATTTTCGTATCCATAAAAAATAAAAACTTAAAAATAAAACTAATTATAAAATATTGTTTTTATTATGCCTAATTTTTATATTTTGTCAAGCTCTTCAACAAAAAAACTGCGGAATCTTTTCAGCGATTCCACAGTTTTTTTAATTTGATTACTCAGGAAGCTTCAGCAAGGCATAGCGCACAAAGCCGTTGCTGTCCTGAAAGTCATGAGTGCCGAATCTGCCGTTCTTCATATCAAAGGTATGAATTTGCCCGGCCTCTCGCTCAAATTGCTCGCCTGACCAATACCAGCCTTTGAGCCAATCTTCGGCCTCTACGGCATGTACATGCAAAAATTCCAAACCTTTTTGGAACTGAGCATTTGCCACAAAGCATTCGCTCAAGCTGTCTACCGGCGCCAGCGTGATTTTCCAGCCGGAAGCCGGAGGCACGACCGGAGCATTCTGCATGGCTTGCACCCAATCATTAAAACCCGAGTTTTTGAGGGCGACAAATATATTGCCGCATTTCATTCCCCAAAGATCCTCACGCAATGCAAAGTCTAAAACCTGCATAATTTTGACTTCTCCGCTTTTGGTAATATAAACCAGCTGACACGGAGCCTCAATTTTAATGTCAGTTTTAATGTTAACTTTACTTTCCATACACATAAAAATTTAAGTTAAAAAATCAGTTTTTCAGAATTATCGGTTTTCCACCTCAAAAAAGGCAGATATACGCTGTTGTCTATCACGCAGTAATTTTGCAAGATATTGATAAGCTTTGAAAATTCCTGTGTTTGCATAACTATCCGCCCTACTCTGTACTCTCCGTCTTTAGAGGCGCGGAACAAGCATTTTTCATCTCGCACCATCTCAAAAAACATACAGTTGGCAACCGTATTCAGCGAAAACACAAAATCATCCAGCACAAAGCCGATAATATCCTGAATGCGCTCCTCATCAAAATGCATAGAATATTTGAGAGTGTTATCATCGCGGTTCAGATATATCAGAGTTGCCAGCAGATAGTCCTTTGGCTTTTCATAGCGGTTATAAAACCAAACCGGCTCAGACAAAAGCCATAACACCGGATTTTGCAGCTGTTTTTCATCTACCTTGCAGCCGTTTTGGCAAAGCATTTCCGTTTTGCGGCGAAAATCCTTGTCATAGGCGGCAAAATCTGCCTCAAAAAAATAGTCCGGCAGTTCATACAGATAAAGCGACTTATCGGCAATTTCTTTAAGTTCATCGGCGGCTTGCTGATTTATGGCAAAAACCAGATTATAACTGACGATTGCCAAAACATCTTCCGCTTTCAGCCCAAAGCCGATTTTATCGGACGCAACTATAAGAGGCTGCGGGGCTTTGCGGTTTCGGCCAATTAAAAAACACGATTTATTAGCAAAATGTATCATAATAAATAAGTTAATAATTAAAAATTCAGCTTAGTATAACATTTTCCATTTTTTTGTCAAGTACAGGCGCGCCGGAAACCTATAAAAATATCCCCTGCTTTTTACGGCAAGGGACATTTTATAAAAAACATACGGACTTAATTCTGCAGCGGTTTGCTCCACGGCTTGCCGTTTTTCAAAAAGTCCGGCAATTCTTTTAAGGATGAAGCGCCTGCCGCTTTAGCATGACCGCCGCCGCCGAATTCTTTGGCGATTAAGGAGACGTCTATATTGCTTTTGGCAGTATAAAAAGTCATATTCCACAAATTTTTCTTGTTCATAAAGAAAATAACCATAAAGTCAAAGTCTTTAATGTTTTCCAGCGAATCAAAAAATTCAGACTGGCCTTGAGCCATGTTGGCGCAAACGCAGCGCATGCCTTTATATTCGCTGACAAAGCCCATGCCGCGCACCAGACGATAGTTGCGGTGGCGCACCCATGACAAAATAGCCGAGCCTTTTTCCACCATAGCTTTAATGTCTACTTCATTATTCATCAGCTGCGTCCAGATTCTGTCGGTCGGACGGTTTACGCCGAAAGTTTGAACAGCATATTCAAACGGACGCACTCTGCGGTCGCGCAAGTCATAAATATCATTCAGCCCCAGCAGACGGATGCCCTCTGGAACTTCTTTATCCGGATAAAAATATTGCCAGGTCAGCACCAGCGCCGCCGTGCCGACTTTACGGATGCCTTTAATTGGTTCATATTCGCCGGTTTTCATCAGCTCATCATATTCTTTGATAACCGAAACATGGTGGTCAATCCAAGTTAAATCAACTTTTTTATTGAGTTCAAGCATATATTTAACCGGCAGCGCAATATCACAGATTACCAATTTATCATGCTTTTCAATTTCTTCATACGGAATTTCCATATCATGATTCAGCCCCATCAATTCTATTTCAGGGAACACGCTTTTAACAATCGCGGCCGAGCCTTTTCCGTCGTGGTCGGCAATGTGGTAAATACACAGCATTTATAAACTCCTTAAAACTCAATCACCATATTATCATAGGCCGGCTCCATATTCTCCGGCGTCAAATTCATCACTTCATCATAATCGCATTCTGTAGCCATGTGAGTCAGAATAACCCGCTTGGCTTTTATCTGTGAAGCATAGCTCAAAATAATATCAATATTTGCATGATACCTGCCGCCATGCAGAATAGTCAAGGGCATAATCAAAACATTCACATCAATTTGCAGTAAATAGTCCAAGGTTTGCTCCGGTATCAGCTTAAAATCCGGCACCAAAACTGCCTGCCCGCCGTTAAAGCAATATCCGGTCGTCACCATCGTATGTCCGCCGAACTCCAGCGGCATAATGTTAAAAGAGCCTATAGCAAATTCTTTGCCGTATTCTATTACTGCCGGCAAAAGCTCGGGACGGTTGGTAATATCGTGATGTTCTATATTAGAAAGAACATAGCCGAATCGCTCTTTAATCTCGTCAATATGCGGAGCGGCGCCGTAAAATTTCAGGCTTTTTCCGGTATTGCGGGTAATTCCGCGCAAATCGTCTATACCGTGCAGATGGTCGGCATGCGTATGCGTGTACAATACTCCGTCCAGCGTTTTTATATTGTTTGCTATCAGCTGATTTTTCAAGTCCGGCGAGGTATCAACCAAAATCTGGGTTGTGCCGTCGGTCAAATAGACTCCGGCGCGCTGCCTTTTATTTTTGGGATTCTGCGGATTGCAGGCGCCCCAGCCGCCGGAAACAGACGGAACTCCCGGAGCGGCGCCGCTGCCTAAAATTATCAGCTTACTCATGGGCTTTTACCTTATCAAACAATGCTAAAAAATTATGAGTTGTCAATTCTGCTAAATCAGCAACCGCCATATCTTTAAGCTCGGCCAAAACTTGGGCTGTATTAACGACAAAAGCCGGCTCGTTACGCTGCCCGCGGTGCGGCACCGGAGCCAAGTACGGCGAATCTGTTTCTATCAGCAGCCGGTCATTCGGCACATTTTTAAACATCTGCCGCAGCTCTTCGCTCTTTTTAAATGTAATAATACCGGAAGCGGAAATATAAAAGCCGATAGAAAGTGCAAATTCCAATAATTTTTCCGATGACGAAAAACAATGCAGCTCACCTTTGAATTTTTGCTTTTTATAAGCCTCGCCCAGCAGAGATATCATATCGTCATCCGACTCGCGGTTATGAATAATCAGCGGCAGTCCGCTTAGCTGCGCCGCCTTAACATGCTCAGCCAAAACTTTCAGCTGCTGCTCCTTGATATCGGCGTTGTAATAATAGTCCAAGCCGCACTCGCCGACACCGACAACATACGGCGATTTTGCTTGTTCCAGAATCTGCTCAGCCGTAAAATCCGGATATTTATCCGCCAGTTCGGGATGAACTCCAGCTGTGGTATAAATCTGCTTATGCTTGGCGCAGAAATCCAGCAGACGCGGCATATCCGCTATGTCATCGCACACATCCAAAATATAGGTTATCTGCATTTCCCTGGCGCGCTGCACCGTTTCTTCACGGTCATCCGCAAAATCAGCGGAGTTTATATGGCAATGGCTGTCTGTAAACATTTACATAACCTTACTGATTTTTGTTAATAAATTAACCAGCATTTGCTTTTTATCCATGTTAATATTCTGACAGTCTGCAAACATCCGGTTGGTTGCGTCCCAGCAGGCATATAAAGCTTCAACATCCGGCGACTGCGGCATATTTTCACGGATAAATTTCAAAATCAGCTCCTGCAGCAAATTAAAACTTTCCGCATCGGCCGTGGCAGCTGTGCAGAAATCCAGCAAATCGCTTAAAGCAAATTTTTGTTTTGCGTATAAAATCTTGCACAAACCGTCATACATTCCGACAGCGTCCAAATCGGCGTATAATATAGCCTTGCCGATGCTTTGCGGACACATTTCCGCCACTTTGCCGATCATCGCTTCCTTAAGGTGCGGGCGATAGCGGCGCAGCAGGCTGGCGGTTTCATTAGCCTCCAGCATTTGCAGCGGCAGCTTGGCGCAGCGCGAACGGATTGTCGGCAGCAGCATTCCGGCATTATGGCTGATAAGCAGCAAAACCGTATGCGCCGGCGGCTCTTCCAAAATCTTCAGCAGCGCGTTTGCGGCGTTTTTATTCATTTCATCGGCGCTGTCAATAATCACAATCCGCCAGTTGTCGTTAAACGAGGTTTTTGCTAAAAACTCATTCACTTTGCGCACGTCATCCACCCGGATAAAGGCGGATTTTTTCATGGCGCTCAGCTCTTCTTCATCCGGCGCTTCGCCTTTTTGAATGGCCTTAATGATTTTTTTGCGGTCGGTTTCAATATAATCGCGCTCCACCACCATCAAATCCGGATGCGAACCTGAGGCAACCTGCCGGAACACTTCCGAGTCTTCCGGTACGTTCAGCGAATTATAAGCCTCTTTTTTGCTTTCATCCGCCCACAGCAGAAAACGGGCAATACGATAAGCCAGAGTCGCCTTGCCGATGCCTTTCGGACCATTCAGAATCCAAGCATGGTGCATGGTGTTGTTTTTCCAAGCCTTTAAAAAAAGCTCTTCGGCCTTGGCCTGCCCCAGTAAAAAACTGTTATTTCTTGGAGAGATGTTAATTTCATCCGCCATCAGCAGCCCAGCCTCTCTTTAACTACACCCACAATCTGCCGGTGCAGAGTTTCAATATCCGTATCGGCGTTCAGCACAGCGCAGCGCTCCGGCTCGCGCTTGGCAATTTCCAAGAAGCCGCGGCGCAGGTTATTATGAAATTCCAGCTGACGGCTTTCAAAACGCAGCTCTTTAACCGCCATAGTTTCCGCCTTAGCATAAGAGCGGCGCATACCGACCTCCGGCTCAATATCAAGTATAATAGTCAAATCCGGCTTAAAATCTCCGGCGACGATTTTATATAAATTCTGCAGAGTTTCCAGCGGCACGCGCTTGTCATAGCCATAATACTGATAGGCTTCGGTAGAATCGGCGTAACGGTCGCTGACAACCCATTTCCCCGCTTCCAAAGCCGGCCACACAACTTTAGTCAAATCACAGCGCCGGTCGGCATAATAAAGCAGGCATTCGCTGATTGCGTCAAATTTATCCTTATCGCCGGTAACCAGCAAATTGCGGATAATTTTTCCCTCATCCGTGCTGCCGGGTTCTTTGCTTTGCACGCAGGCTATGCCGTTCTGCTCCAGATATTGCGCCAAAAGACGGACTTGCGTAGACTTTCCGCAGCCTTCGCCGCCCTCAAGCGTGATGTATTTGCCGCGCATTATTTTGCTCCGAAAACAAAATATTTCAGATTAGCCCAGAATTTACCCAGCATACCGGTTTCCGCCACATCGTTTGCCGCCACTAACGGCACATTCAGCGGAGCCTGACCGTCTATTTCTATTTTTATAGAGCCGATTTCCTGACCGGCTTTAATCGGAGCTTTAACCGGCTCGTCAAACTCGGCGGCAACCTTAACATTATCCTGCTGGCTGCGGTGAACGGTTTTTAACACATCGTCCGCAACGGTTAATTTTACGGTTTTCTCCTTGCCATACCAAACTTTGGCTTCGGCCACAGTCTGCCCTTTGTTTAAGATTTTAAAGTTGTTAAATTCCCTAAAGCCCCAGCTCATCAGGCGTTCTGCTTCTTCCGAACGCTCGCGGTTGCTGCTCATGCCGCTCATAACTTCAATCAAACGGCGCTCGCCTTTGGTTGCCGACGCCGCCAAGCAGAATCCGGCCTCTTCGGTATGTCCGGTCTTTAAGCCGTCGGCGCCTTTCATGGTATATAAAAGCGGATTGCGGTTGCCCTGCTTAATGTTGTTATAAACAAATTCTTTTTGGCTGAAATAGTGATAAAGCTCCGGAAATTCATTGATAATATGGCGTGATAAAATTGCCAGATCTTCCATAGACATCCGATGATCCGGATGCGGCAAGCCGGTAGCGTTTTCAAAATGGCTGTTCTTTAAGCCCAATTTTTTAGCGGTTTTATTCATCAAAATCACAAAATCATCTTCCGAGCCGGCTACATTTTCGGCTACCACAATGCAAGCGTCGTTGCCGGACTGAATCACTATGCCTTTAATCAGATTTTCAACGCTGACGTTATCGCCGATAGAAAGAAACATTGTAGACCCGCCGGTAGCGGCTCCGCCTTTGCGCCAAGCATTTTCGCTGACCGAAAACGTATCATCCAGCTTTATGCTGCCGTCTTTGATTTTGCTCATCAGAATATAAACGGTCATCAGCTTGCTCATAGAAGCCGGCGGAACGCTCTCGTCCATATTTTTAGTAAACAGATATTCGCCGGTATCATAGTCCATCAAAATTGCGTTACGCGCCGCCGTTTCAAAAGACATGGCATTAAAGCCGTAAACCGTGCTGCACAACAAAACAGTCAAACCAAACTTATTGATTTTCATTTTTTATCTCCTATTTCTTTTCAATTCTGGTGTCGCTGATACCATAATACTTTAACTTAGCCTGAGCCACTTTAGCCTCTTCCACGCGGCTGTACGGCCCTACCGAAACCCGATAATACGTTGTTCCGCTGACATCTATTTTCACAATATGGCTGCTGCCGTATTCTTTTAGGCGAACCATCAAAGCATGCGCTTTGTCATATTGCGTAAAGGCTCCGGCATGGATATAGTAATAGCCTGACAAATATTGATAGCCGCGGCTTTTAACCGCTCTGGTATCGCCTTTTTCAGGATTCTTTGCCGCCGCGCCGTAAATTCCGCTGCTGCCGGTTTTAGATGCGTTTGCCGAAACTGTTCCCATGGCTCCGGTCTTGCGCTCGCCGCCGGATGAAGCCGCGCTGCCATAAACTGCAGGTTCGGCCGTGGTTCCGGTCGGCGTATAGGTGCCGGTGCTGTAAGTTTTATCTCCGGCGCTGGCGTAAACATTAGCCTGCTCTGCCACATGCTCAGAAATTTCTATGCGTTCGGCCGAAGATTCATACAAAGACGGCGCCGGAGTGGATTTTGCCGCCAAAGCTTTGCCGCTCGGCGAAGACAAATTCAGCAGCGCTTCTTTTAAAGCCTTGCTTTCTTTCGGCAAAACTTCCACCTTAACGCGGGTTGTTCCCTGCCCCATATATCCCAAAAGCTGGGCGCCGCGCTTGGAAAGGTCTATAATTCGGTCTTTAACATACGGTCCGCGGTCATTTACGCGCAAAATAATAGAACGTCCGTTCTGCAAATTGGTTACGCGCACAATACTCGGCAGCGGCAAAGTGCGGTGCGCCGCCGTCAGCGTATTCATATTATAGCGTTCGCCGTTAGCGGTCGGCTTGCCGTTAAAATCCTCGCCGTACCAAGAGGCCGTGCCGATTTCCGAATAGCTGTAGTCTTCTTTCGGATAATACCATTTTCCGGCAATTTTATAAGGATTGCCGACTTTGTAAATTCCGCCGTAATTTTTGATTATTTCAGCTTGCGCCTGCGGAGACAGTCCCGACAGCTCCGGCGTTCCGGTAGAGCAGGAACTCAGCACTCCGGCGCAAATCAGCAAGCCAAAAAATAGTTTAATACCGTTCATTGCGTTATTCATCATCAAATTTCAGTTACTGCACCCTACTCCGTTTTTTCTGTTTCAGCAAGCATTATTCTCTACTTATGCTTAGTCTTTTTTGCTGCCGCCGCTGCGGTTTTAAGCGCCGGCTTTTTGGATTGAGTTTTTACAGGCTTTTTTGCTTCCGGCACCGGCACGCCGAAACCGATTTTCGGGTTATAGTTTCTAATTTTATTCAGCAGCTGATAATCGGGATAGCCGTCTTCCGGCAGCTTGGCTTTATGCTGCAGAAACTTTACGGCTTTGCGCGTATCGCTGCCGAGCTTGCCGTCTTCTTTGATTTTATTGCGCACAAATTTGTTATAAAATTGCTGAATCAGCTTAATTTCGTCGCTGTTCATCACATATTGCTCATCGGCATACAGCGGCGCCCATTTTCTTTTAGGATTTTTAATATAGTCAGCCAGATTTACAATCGCCAGAGCATAATTATCCGAACGGTTCCAAATCATCACGCGCTTAAAGTTGCCGAACACGATATAGGCCGGCCCCTTGCGCCCGTCCGGCAGAATTACCGAGCCTTTCAGCTCTGCATTATACGGCAGGTTATAGCCATAATAAGTTTTAACTCCGAGTTTTTTCCATTCTTCAACCTTTTTGGTGGTTTGGCGCCCAACTTGGCTGAAATCAAAATTCCATGGCAGAGAAACCCGCATACCCCACGGCTCGTCTTTTTTCCAGCCCAAAGAGCTTAAGTAGTTGGCTGCCGAAGCAATCGCATCGTCAAATGAGTTCCAGATATCCGGCACGCCGTCGCCGTCAAAATCCACGGCATAGCTGTTGTAGGTGGACGGCATAAACTGGAAATGTCCCATAGCACCCGCCCAAGACCCCAGCATTTTATCTTCGCTCAGCTTGGTTTTATCCATAATTTTCAAAACCTGATACAGCTCGCTTTTGAAAAACTTTGAGCGGCGGTTTTTATAGCTGAGATTTGTCAGGCTGTCTATCAAATGGTATGTGCCTTTATTTTGCCCGAAATTGGTCTCAACTGCCCAAAATGCGGTCAAATACGGCAGAGGCACGCCGTATTTATTTTCCACTTTCTTATATTTTTTAACCAGCTTATCATTATGTTTACGGGCTTCCTGCACGCGTTTTGCCGAGACCAAGCGGTTAACATAGGCGCAGGTTGTCAGTACAAACTCCGTTTGCTTTTTATCCAGCTGCACCACTTCGGGCAAGGGATGATAATAGTTTTTGCCTTTATAAGCTTCATCAATCGTTTTTTGCGAAATCCCCTTAGAAATCATCTCGCGCTTTAAGCTTTCCAGCCAGACAGTCCATTCTTTCGGCGGAGTGTTTTTATTTTTCTCCGCTGCCGAAACCGCGCTGCCCGCCAAGAGCATGGCTGCCCCCAGCATTCCGCAAACCAACATTTTGATTTTATTCATTTTATCATACCTCTCAAACAACAGCTGTTATTTTAGGTCAATTTCTTTTAAAAATCATTAAAAAAAGTATGAAAAACGCCGGTTTTTACGACCGGCGCCCTAGCTTATTTATCAGATAAATCCGAAGTGCAATGCGGACATTTTACCGCTGCCAGAGGAATTTCTTCACAGCAATACGGACACTTTTTGATAGTCGGAGCCGCCTCTTCTTCCTTAATCATTTTTTCCTGCAGCTTATTAACGGCTTTAATCAAAACAAACACCGCAAACGCCACAATGATAAAGCTAATCACATTGTTTAAGAAAACGCCGTAATTTATTGAAACATCATCAGCAATTTTCCATTTTAAATCTGAAAAATCAACTTTGCCCAAAAGCAGCCCGATTGGCGGCATCATAATGTCTTTTACCATAGAATCTACAATTTTTCCAAACGCAGCACCAATGATAATACCGACAGCCATATCCATAACATTGCCGCGCATTGCGAATTTTTTAAATTCATTAAAAAAGCTTTTAATCATATTTTTAGTCCTTTACTCATAAATCGGAAAGTTGTTACAAAGTTCAATAATTTTATTTTTTGTTTGTTCAATAACCTCTTCGGCATTGCCCTCGGCCAAAGCATCCACCACATCGCCGATGCAGTTGCCGATAAGCTCAAACTCTTTTTCCTTAAAGCCGCGGGTTGTGCCGGCCGGGCTGCCCAAACGCACGCCGGAAGTAATTTTCGGCGGCTGCGGGTCAAAAGGAATGGCGTTTTTATTACAGGTTATATGTGCCTTTTCCAAAGCCGTAGTTACCACATCGCCGGTCAGTTTTTTCGGACGCAAATCCACCAAAACCAAGTGGGTGTCGGTTCCGCCCGAAACCAAAGCCAATCCGCGCTTGATTAAAGTATTGCCCAAAACTTTGGCATTTATAATAACCTGCTTGGCATAATCCTGAAACTGCGGAGTCATCGCCTCGCCGAAGCAAACCGCCTTGCCGGCAATCACATGTTCCAGCGGACCGCCCTGCGAACCCGGAAACACCGCAGAATTAACCTTTTTATAGATATCGGCGTTATTCGTTAAAATCATGCCGCCGCGAGGACCGCGCAGAGTTTTGTGCGTGGTAGTGGTTACCACATCGGCAAAATCCAGCGGATTCGGATGCTGCCCGCCGGCAACCAAACCGGCAAAATGCGCCATATCAACCATCAAATAAGCCCCTACTCTGTCGGCAATTTCACGGAAGCGGGCAAAATTTATCTGGCGCGGATAAGCCGAACCGCCGGCCACAATCAGCTTGGGCTTGCTGTCCAAAGCCAAGCATTCCGCCTCTTCATAGTCTATCAGCCCCGTATCTTCGCGCACACCGTACTGCACAGCCTTAAACAGCTTGCCCGACATAGAAACTTTTGCACCGTGGGTTAAATGTCCGCCGGCATCCAAACTCATACCCATAATCGTATCGCCGGGATTAAGCAAGGCAAAATAAACAGCCATGTTGGCCTGCGAGCCGGAATGCGGCTGCACATTAACATATTGCGCCTTAAAAATCTTTTTAGCCCGGTCTTGAGCCAGCGACTCCACTTCATCTATAAACTCGCAGCCGCAGTAATAGCGGTGAGCCGGATAGCCCTCGGCATATTTATTGGTTAAAACCGAGCCTTGCGCCTCCATAACCGCCCGCGACACAATATTTTCGCTGGCAATCAGCTCCACCTGCTCACGCTGGCGTTTCAGCTCTTTTTGAATAATGTCATAAACATCTTTATCTTCGGTTTGCAAACCATGCTCAAAATCCATTTATTCCCCCTTGTCTAATTTATCTAAACGGCGCTGATGGCGTCCGCCCTCATATTCCGCCGCCATAAAAGCATCTATTTCCGCCGTTACATCGGCAAATTTCATGGTGCGTCCGCCGAAAACAATCACATTGGCATTGTTATGCTGCTTGGCCAGACGAGCCGCTTCCACGCTGTAAAGCAAGGCGGCGCGGATTCCTTTGTGGCGGTTGGCGGCAATAGAAATACCGATTCCGGTTCCGCAGATAAGAATCCCCAATTCAGCTTTTTTGCTGAGGATTTCCTGCGCCATTTTATCGGCTATGTCCGGATAGTCTACCGATTCCGGCGAGTATGTGCCTAAATCGGTCAAATTCAAGCCGGCATAATGCTGCTTCAGCTGCTCTTTCAGTTCAAATCCGCCGTGATCGGATGCGATAGCTATTTTCATTGCATTCTCCCTTTTTCTGACACAACTATATAATATAACAGAAAAAATGCTCCACCAAAAAACACATTTTTTCCACCGATATAAAAAAAATGAAAAAAAATGAAAAAAAAGTGTTGACGTTTGCAAAAAAATCGGTATATATGGTTTTTGTTAAGTGAGTTTGGTACTTCGGTACGAACCGGCCGGTTGGCAGAATGGCTCATGCAGAGGACTGCAAATCCTTTTATATCGGTTCAATTCCGGTACCGGCCTCCAATAACATTCCGACTTAGCTCAGCGGTAGAGCAATCGGCTGTTAACCGATCGGTCATCTGTTCGAATCAGATAGTCGGAGCCAACAAATTCTAGAGACTGTCGCAAGGCAGTCTTTTTTGTTTTCAGCTATTCCCCTATTCCCTCTTTGCAAATTTCAGCTTATCTTATATTTTTTATTGACAAAAAAAATTAAATGTATATTTTAAAAACATATTTTAATTATTAACTAATTTTTATGTCTATGAGTTCTAAAAATTCTAAGTTTTTCGTTATGGCAGCTTCATTAGCTAAGCAGCTTTTTGCGCCTGAGTTTTTCAATTTAGATTTTGACAAGCTGCATGGTGCTTTGCTTCATTACGAAGCTGTAAAATTGACAAAAGCATTGCTTCACAACCTAAAAAAGCCTTTGCTGTTTCCGTCAAACGATACAGCGGAATTGCTGCAGTATATGGCTGAACACGCGTACGGCACGGGTAACAATTTTTGTTATTGCTACTGTACCCAAGACGAATTGTGGGAAATGGTGCAGTCTGAAGACGACTACAACTGGTTCAAGACGGTTGTTCCGGATGGTTCTGCCGATGAGATTTTGGAAAAATGGGCGGAGCTTATTACCAGTCATGTTGTATCGCGCTATGATTTTCCGAAATCGCGCAAAGACTTGTACATAGCCGTGCTGACTATGGATATAGAAGCCTTTGGCATGGCCTGCTCGTCAGCTTTCTTCTGCTGCTCATTTTTGAAAACCATGAAATTGCATGAATAACATTAAAAAAGCTTCCGATATTTGCTGTATCGGGAGCTTTTTTGTTTAGCTATTGACAAAAACAAGGGAAAAGATTATAAAATAACCATCAAATTTATTATTTATTTTATTTTTTATTTATGACCGATACTAAGAATTTTGTAAAAGCCGTCAAAGAGTTTAATTCTCAGTTGACTGCAAAAACATTTGCCGGCTGTGATTATGACTTTATTCACAGAGTTATAGTGTATTATTTTGTACACAATAATGCCGGAATTATGTTTCCTGATAAAGACGCTGCTGCGCTGTTTGAGACACTAGACGCTGATTGCGGCTTTAGGACTTTTGAGGTTGATAAAGAAGATTTTTTGAAAATGATATCATCTGATGAAGATTATAATCATTTCAAATCATTAGTTTCGCCTAAAAACGGCGATAAGCTTCTTGAAAAATGGTGCCGCTTGATTCGCAGCACAGTTGACCGCAATGTTAAATCAACCATGTCAACAAAGCTCCGGCGCAATGCTTTGCCTGAAAAAGCTATTGAGATGCTGGCGGCTAAAGGTTTGTATAAATCGGCTGAAGAAGCTCAAGACAGCTATATAGAATCTATAAAGCTGACAAAGTTTATCATGGGAACTTTTATATTTATGGGGGCAAGCTCTTATATTTTCGGTTTTTTCAAAGAATCTGCCGCAAAGAAGAAAGCTTAATTTCCTCTATCAAACAAAAACTTCCGATATTTGCGATATCGGAAGTTTTTGTTTATTCAAAATTTTCCACGCTGCGGTGATGCGTTTCAAAGTCTTTTACCACAATCGTAGTTACATCGGCTTTTGAATATTTTTGAAAGATTAAACCATGCCCCAGACATTGCCCGACATTGATATTAAAATCCGTGCCGCACTCGTTCAGATAATCTGCCTGAGAAACCGGATCGCAGGACGGACCTTTCAGCTCAGGAGAAATAGTTTCCCCATCCAATTTGCTGTCGCGGCAGCTCATGGAATATACCTCAAACCCAGCCTGCTCCAAAAGTTCTTTGAGATGAGCAGCATATTTCTGCATAAAAAAGCAATTAGCTATGCCCAGCTTATGATATCCGCTGAGCTTAGCAAAATCAATCAGCTCTTTCAGGCGCGATTTGTTGCAGGCCAGAGCGGAAATATTCATTCTTTTAATATCTTCATCTGTATATTCTGTCATCCAAACCTCCCTCAGAACTGATTGATTTTTAGCATTTTATTGGTCTAAGAATGAGCGCAGGCGCTTAGAGCGGCTCGGGTGCTTCAATTTGCGCAGAGCCTTAGCCTCAATCTGGCGGATACGTTCACGCGTTACATTAAACTGCTTGCCGACTTCCTCCAAAGTGTGGTCTGTATTCATGCCAATACCGAAACGCATACGCAAAACCCGCTCTTCACGAGGTGTCAAAGATGACAAAATCTTGGTGCAGGTTTCTTTTAAGTTGGAGTGAATAGCCACATCCAAAGGCTGCAAAGCGCTCTCATCGGCAATAAAATCGCCCAAAGACGAATCTTCTTCATCGCCGACCGGAGCTTCCAAGCTAACCGGCTCTTTGGCAATTTTCATCACTTTGCGGATTTTATCCAGCGGCATAGACAAGCGTTTTGCCAATTCTTCAGGCACCGGCTCACGTCCCATTTCCGACAGCATCTGCCGAGAAGTACGCACCAGCTTGTTAATGGTTTCAATCATGTGAACCGGAATACGGATAGTGCGGGCTTGGTCGGCAATAGAACGGGTTATAGCCTGTCTAATCCACCATGTTGCATAAGTAGAAAACTTATAGCCGCGGCGATATTCAAATTTATCTACGGCTTTCATCAAACCGATGTTGCCCTCTTGGATTAAATCCAAAAACTGCATGCCGCGGTTTGTATATTTTTTCGCAATAGAAATAACCAAACGCAGGTTTGCTTCAATCATTTCTTTTTTAGCGCGTTCGGCTTCACGTTCGCCTTTTTTAATGGTATCAACCATTTTGCGGTATTCGCTGATCGGCAGCCCGCATTCCTGCGCCATTTGCGCCACATTATTGCGGATATCTATAATTTCATCTTTATATTTTTCAATAAAGGCAGCCCAATGCTTATCTTTTTTAAGCGAAATTTTATCCAGCCAATTCGGGTCAAGCTCAGATTTTTGATAAGCTTCCAAAAAGTCTTCGCGTTTGATTTTGCAAGAAAGAGCATAGCGCAGAAGCTTGCCCTCCTGCCCCATCAGGCGCTTATTCATCTCATTAAGCTGCTCTACCAGCTGCTCAACTTTTGCGCTGTTAAGATGAATTGAACTCATCAGTTCAACCAATTCTTTTTTGAGCTTCAAATATTTCTTTTCGGTAGACGGAATAATCTTCCGGCCGGCTAAAATCGCCGCCATGCGCTGGCTCTGCACCTTTTTCAAATCATCATAGTAACCGGCGATTTTGTTTAAAATTTCCAAAACCGGCTCAAACAGCTGGCCTTCCATAGTAGAAACCGAGGTTGAACTGTGACCGCCGCCCTCGCCGTCTTCGCTGTCGCCGTTTTCTTCAGAATTTTCATCATCCAGATTTTCCATGCCGTCGTCAGAGTCGTCCATATCATCGGCAACATCATCGTCAAGCTCAATATCGGTATCTAAATCATCGTCTATTTCATCTAAATTCTTTTCGTTGAGTTCTTTAGTAACTTTTTCCAAATCATCAACGCCGGTATTTTCCGGTTCATCATCATAGACCATAGCTTCAGAATCGTCGCCGTACATAACTTCCAAGTCTACAATATCGCGCAGCTGCATCGTACCGGCAACCAGCTCATCGCGCCAATCCGAAATCGCTTTAATAGTCATCGGACTTTCGCACAATCCGCCGATCATAACCGTTTTACCGGCTTCAATACGCTTAGAAATAGCGATTTCGCCCTCGCGGGAAAGCAGTTCCACCAGCCCCATTTCTTTTAAATACATACGGACAGGGTCGTCGGAATGCCCTACATCTTTGGCGTCTATATTGCCGACTTCTTCCTCGCCGGCTTCATCGTTTTCATAATCATATTCATTAGAATCATCTTCTTCGCCCTCATCAACATCCGAATCGGAGATAATGTTGATGCCCATGTCGGAAATAGACGACATAATATCCTCAAGCTTATCCGAAGACTGCTTATCCGGCGGCAGAACCTTGTTAAGCTCTTCCATTGTGATATATCCAAGATTTTTGCCTTTGGCAAGAAGATGTCTGAAAGCTGTAGTCATAGCTTCAGCGTTAACGGAGTCTGTACCATCATTTTCGTACAAGTCCTGATTTTCTTTATCTGACATAACGTTCCTTAAAAAATCATATGTTATCCATTGCGGACAATATAAATTGCTAGCGAATATTTTTTAGTAAATTTTATTTAATTTGTCAATATCTGCTTTTCAAGATTCGCCGATTTTTTATAAATTTTATTTCTATCAGCCGGCGGCAGCTTAAGCGTATTTTTTTAAGCTCCGGCTACTGATATTTTTCATACATTATAAAATTATCCTTAACTTCTAAACTTAAAGAAATTCAGACAGCCCTGTTGCATTACATTAAAAACTATTGCTTTTTGCGGAGGGTATTGTATAAGATAAGGTAATTTGAACTATTTTATTGAAAGGGCTTATTCTTATGCTTAATCCAAAAAACAACGCCGCCATTTTACGGCTTGCTGTTTTGACTAGTGTCGCCAAAAGTTTTTTAGATAATAATTTGTCGGATATTGAAAATATCCCTGTAAATTTGGTGCCTGATGATGCTAAACCGATGCGCGGAACACTTGAAAAAGACCGCAACGCCGTTAAACAACTGTGCTTGGCAGCTTTAGGCTTTACACCGTGCAATGTCGCCGCTGATAAAAGCTTAGCAGATTCCGCTAAAGACTTTTTAGCCCGCACCGAATTGGAAAAAGCCACGGTTTCGGTTTTGCCGAATGTCTGCGACGCCTGCAAATCCACGCACTATGAAGTTACCAGCGCTTGTCACGGCTGCTACGCCCGTCCCTGCGCTGTAAACTGCCCTAAAAAAACTATCATCGTCGCTAAAAAAGCCGTTATTTTGCAAGACAACTGCATTAAATGCGGTTTATGCGCAGGCAACTGCCCGTATAACGCCATCAACAAAGCCCTTGTGCCGTGCGAAGACGCTTGTCCGGTGGGCGCAATCAGCAAAGATGAAAACGGCGTGGAGCATATAGACAACGACAAATGTATTTCTTGCGGAAAATGTATTGTTTCCTGCCCGTTCGGTGCGATTGCCCAAAATTCGCAGCTGCTGGACGTTTTGAAAGCTCTGAAAAATCCGCAGCAAAAAACTATTGCCATGCTGGCTCCGGCGGTTATCGGGCAATTCGGCAATGACTTGGGCAAAGTTATCGCCGCTTTCAAAAAACTGGGCTTTGATGAAGTGGTGGAAGTGGCGCAAGGCGCGGATATAACTACCAAGCATGAAGCCGCTGAATTTGTGGAACGCATGCACGAGGGCGCAAAATTTATGACAACTTCCTGCTGTCCGGCGTGGATGCAGGCTATGGAAAAGCATATGCCGGAACTTAAAGAATATGTTTCCACTTCCGGCAGCCCGATGTATTACATTGCCGAAGTAATGAAAAAAGAATTTCCGGAATACAAAACCGTGTTTGTCGGCCCGTGTATGGCCAAACGTTTGGAAGCCGAGCGCAACCCGAATGTTGACTATGTTCTGATTTTTGAAGAGCTGCAAGCCGCTTTTGACGCTGCGCAAATCAATCCGACAGCTTTGGAAGCCGATAAATTCGCGGTAGAATCTTCCGCGCAGGGACGACGTTTTCCGATTTCCGGGGGCGTTGCCGGCGCCGTGCAATTCGTGGTCGGCGATAAAGCTGAGTATAAACCGCTGAAAATTGACGGTCTGACTAAAGACAGCTGCAAGATGTTAAAGCGTTTTGCCGCCAAAGCTCCGGAAGATGCCAATATGATTGAAGTTATGTGCTGCGAGGGCGGCTGCATTGCCGGTCCGGGAGCGGTTATTCCGGCTAAACGCGGAACGGTTTTAGTAGAAAATTATGTTAGAACCAGTAAAGATATTGAGTGCTGATTATGAAAGAGATTACCTCGCAAAAACTGGCGGAAATTTTAGGCTGCGATACTGCACAGTCAGATATCGTTATCAATAAAATATCCACCGACAGCCGTCAGGTTGATGAACATTCGCTTTTTATCGCCCTGCGCGGCGAACGTTTTGACGCTCACGACTTTGTTGCTGACGTTGTGGCTAAAGGCTGTCCGCTGGTGGTTGTAGACCATTTGCTGCAAAATGTTCCGTCCGAAAAACAGCTGGTGGTAAAAGACACGCTGGAAGCTTATGGTAAAATCGGCGCTTATAACCGCAGTCAATTTAAAGGAACGGTCATCGGCTTAACCGGCAGCGCCGGCAAAACCACCACGAAAGAGGAAATTGCCTTTTTACTGTCGCATTTTGCCAAAACCTACGCCACAGCCGGTAATCATAACAATCAAATCGGCGTGCCGCAAAGCTTATGCGAATTAGACATGGACGCGCGCTATGCCGTGATTGAAATGGGGATGAGTTCCAAAGGCGAAATTTCACATTCCGTAAGTTTGGTTAAACCGGATATTGCCGTGGTTACAAACGTTTACCCGATGCATATTGAGTTCTTTCCGAATTTTGAGGGTATCGCCCATGCTAAGGCGGAAATTTTTGAGGGTTTACCGGTTCAGGGCGGAATTGCCGTTATCAATGAAGATACCAACTTCGCCGATATTCTGAAAGCAGAAGCGGCAAAACATAAGGCCAAAATCATTACCTTTGGCAAAAACACCCACCCTGCCGCGGAATTTACCACTCAGGAGCAAGGCGAGCAATATTTATATAATGCTTGGTGCGCGCTTACCGTGGTGCAGGCTTTGGGCTTGGATGTAAACAAAGCCGCTTCATTCATAAAAGATTTCGGCGCGCTGGACGGACGCGGCAAGCATCATACTTTAGCCATTCACGGCGGCACCTACACTCTGATTGATGACAGCTACTCCGGTCAGCCGGAAGCCATGAAGCTAGGTATAGAATCTTTGGATAAAAGCCAAACAAAAGGGCGTAAAATCGTGGTGCTGGGCAAAATGGCTGAGCTTGGCGCCACTTCCCAAGCCCGTCATATAGAAATCGGCAAGCTGCTGGCAAACAGCTCTATTGACGTGGTGGTCGGCGTTTGTCCGGAAATGAAAGACATGCTGTCGCAGCTGCCGGCAGACAAGCAGCAGTATTACTTTGAAAATAAAGACCAAGTGGCTGATTTTTTGTTAAATAAACTCTTGCAAAATAACGATACTGTTCTTATAAAGGGAGCTAGATATTCGTCTAAATTGTACCAAGTGACGGAAGAACTTTTGAAAAAAGGGAGTGCTGCCTAAATGAAATGTCCTTTTTGCGGCTGTGAAGAAACGCAAGTTAAAGATTCCCGCAACACCGAAGACAATACTTCGGTGCGCCGCCGGCGTGAATGTCCGGAATGCGGCTCGCGTTTCACCACGTTTGAGCGCGTGCAGCTGCGGGAATTGATTGTGGTAAAACGCAACGGCGACCGTACGGAATTTGACCGCGACAAGTTGGAGCGTTCTATCGCCCTCGCCGTCCGCAAACGCCCTATTTCCGCCGAACGGGTGGAAAAAATTGTGACATCGCTGCAGCGCAAGTTTGAGAGCTCCGGCGAAGCGGAAATCACTACCGAGCAAATCGGGCAAAGCGTTATGGAAGTGCTGGCAAATTTGGATAACATCGCCTATATCCGTTTTGCTTCCGTATATAAAGACTTCCGCACTTTGCAGGATTTGGAAGATTTTGTGGCGACCATAGAAAAATTAACCAATCACGAAGACCATAAATTTATTGAGGAAAACTAAAATGTCTAAATTTGTTTCAGAAAAAATCAAAATGAAATCAGGCGCGCGCTTGGCCGCTGTGCAGGCAAACTATATGATTGCCTTCAGCCAGCTGCCGGTTGACGAGGTTATTCAGGATTTTGTGCAAGGCAAAGTCGGCCGCTTTGTGATTGACGACAGCGAAAGCGAAGATAAAGAAAATATGGTTGAAGTCGGCCCGATTGATAAAGAATATTTTGAAAAATTGGTGCGCGGCATTCAATCACGCAAAGAAGATTTGGAAAAATCCCTAAACGCCTATCTGCGCGGCGAATGGTCGTATGACCGCATGAACGGCATTATGCAGGCTTTGCTGCTGACCGCCGTTTATGAGCTGACTGCCAATACCTCGGTAGATACTAAAGTTCTTATTCAAGAATACGTTGATTTAGCGTATGCTTTCTTTACTAAGAATGAGCCGAAAATGGTTAATGCTTTGCTGGATCAAATAGCTCACGCGGTTAGAAACTAAAAAAGAAGAAATAAAATGGCTGTTTTAAAATTATACACTTATCCTGATGAAGTTTTGCGGCAAAAATGCCGTAAGGTAGAAAAAGTTGACGATGAAATGCGCCTCTTTTTAGACGATATGCTGGAAACAATGTATGCCGATAAGGGAGTTGGCTTGGCCGCTCCGCAAGTCGGTTCGGATAAGCGTGTGATTGTGATAGACCCGAACCCGAGCGATGAAGATTTATCTGCCCGCCGCCCGATGTATTTGGTAAATCCGGAGATCATCTGGAAATCGGAAGAAACCGTTATGTTTTGCGAGGGCTGCCTTTCTTTGCCGAATCAAAGCGCCGATGTGGAACGTCACGAAAAAGTGCGGGTGCGCTATGTAGACTATAACGGCAAAGAGCAAGAGATTTTAGCGGATGATTTTCTGGCCATTATTCTGCAGCATGAAATAGACCATTTGGACGGTATTTTATACATTGATCACCTGAGCCGCCTCAAACGCAGCCGTCTTTTGAAAAAATTAGATAAATACTATGAAGACAAAGCCCGTGAAGCGGAGAAAAAGGAATAATCAAAAAAAACTGTGAAATCATAATGAATTCACAGTTTTTTATAACATTAAAATATTATAGATTCCCAAAATCCCCAAACCACTACAAGAGGAGCCTCATTTCCAATCAATGGTAACACAAGCCATAGCATTATAACTAGAGGCGAAAATCTAAAAATTACATAATTTTCCTGATACTCCTCAAAAGCAGCATTTCTTCTAGATTTAGCTTCATCTAAAATTCTATTACGCTTACTAAGCCCAAGGATCCAATATTCATCTGAATCTTTTCTATTTAGAATGTCCGCATGTAATTTATCATACTGCTCGGAATAAGAAGCATATTTTTCAATTTTTTCAAGTTCTGATGCCCAAAATAGCACGCAGACACAAGAAAGAAAAAATGTAATTCCTAAATCAATGGTGGGCTTAAATAATAATGGTACACTTATGAATATTAACCATAAGACACCCAAAACATATACACACTTTTTCATAAGCTTAATAATTTAAAATAAGACATAAAAATAAAATTATGTAGTTATTTTAAGAACCTCCAGCTATTTTGTCAATATATTTGTACAAAAAACTTGGGACTAAACTGAATTTTGATTGAGAGTAAAGATGTTTTTCCGACTGCAGCATATTGTTTTATTAGTTGACTTATGGAGTGAGGCTGGTGTAGAATAAAGGTGTAAAATAACTTAAATATAGAGGAAAGAAAGATGAAAAATAAGCTAAGCAAAGGTCTCTCTCTCTCTCTCTGCAAATCCTGAACATCTGATTATAGGCGCTTT
>CAVKTH010000019.1:0-25842 GCA_963659495.1 Bacteroidaceae bacterium
AGAGACCTTTGCTTAGCTTATTTTTCATCTTTCTTTCCTCATTTTTAAGTTAATTTACACCTTTATTCTACACCAGCCGCCCTCCATAAGTCAACTGTAAAATCAAAGCGTTGGAATAGGTGGAAGTGTGTAAAAAAAACGACCGTTTAAAAGGGGCAGTTTTTAGGCTGTTTTTAACAATGTAGCAGAGGTTGTTAAAATTTGCAATAACTTTTTATATTTGCGATGTTTTTTGCTGATTTGTGAGAATTTTCAGCATCTTGTTTTGAGTGTGTAAAAATAACGGTCGTTTTTTTTACACATAATAGGAGGAATAAGATGTTGAAGAGCAGAGAATTTTTAAGAGGAAAGATCAGGGGGAGAGTAGGTGGAGGCAATAAATTCACGTTCTCTCCGGCAGCAAGTAAACAAATAAGCGTTGCCTTTGGCAACAAGGTCATGGATACTCGTCTGCCACAGCCATCTGGGTGCGGCGACAAGTATGACGTTTCGGATTTTGGTTATATATTGCTTCGTCGTTATACTCCTCGCAATGACGTCAGCAGCGTGGGGCGTTCTATGATAGAAATGCTGGGAGTCCTCGCTATAATAGCCATATTATCTGTGGGTGGGATTGCCGGTTACTCCAAAGCTATGCGGATGTGGAAGATGAACAAGACAATCGGAGAATACTCTATGCTGTTTGCCGGGGTGTTGGAGCATTTGGAAAGCTTAAAATCGGAAGAGCAGACTAAGCAAATCCCCTTGGCAGATACAGTTCAGGCAATGGGGATGCTGCCGGATAGCTATACAAAATCGGGGATTGTTTTTTATGATACTTTCGGCAACATTGTTTATCCATATGCTAAAGCAGGGCGCGTAGCTGTAAGCATAAAAATCGGCGGTTTTACCCAAAATGCCGAAAAAGTAACCACTACAGAGGGATTTGCTGAGGATTTTTGCTTGGAGCTGTTTAGGAATATCGCACAGCCTCTGCAATCAGAAATCTATGCTGCGCGGTTTTGGCAGAATCCGAATAATACTTTTTTCTATGGCGCTAAATATTGCCAAGATGGAGAAAAATGTTTGCCTGCCGCCACATTAAAAGATTTTCAGGCGGTTTGCTCTTCTTGCGACAAGAAAAATACCGACTGCGATGTAAGTTTTGAGTTTAAATAAGCTATTCTTTAGCCAAAATCAGGTTATTGCGTTCTTTCAGCAGCTGTTGATAGCGGGCATAGATTTCTGCCGAGTTTTCCGGTTGGCTACTCATTAAAGCAGTACATTCTTTTAGTTCGCTATCAATTTGTTTTAATTGAATTTCTAATAATCCGTTATCAATTTCAGCTTTAAGGCTCG
Source organism: Bacteroidaceae bacterium (assembly GCA_963659495.1). GTDB lineage: Bacteria > Pseudomonadota > Alphaproteobacteria > RF32 > CAG-239 > RUG410. Next base: position 1,339 of record CAVKTH010000019.1, read on the forward strand.
GCAGGGTGGATTTTTGGGATTTATACATATTTATTTCCCATAAATCGCCGATTTCTGCGGCAAAATTCAGCTTTAATTTTTCAATCAGGCGCTCGCTGTCTAAGTGTTCATCCTCTTGATGAATTTCCATGATTTCCGCCAGCACTTTAGCCATTTTAGAATCGTTTATTTCAAAAGCAGCCAGCTTTTCTTCATATTTTTCAATAAGTTCCGGATATAGAAGCATTGCCGCAATAATTCCGCGGATAACCAAGTCATTTAGCGGCGGCTTTTTTACAAAATGATAAACCGGCTCGGCTTCCGGCTTTTTGCGGCGCGGAGCATAAGCCGGTTTTGCCGGCTGGTCTGCTGCCGGCTGAGCGCCGTTTTGCGCAGCTTGCGCATTTTTATACAGAGAGCCTTTGCCGAAAGTGTAATAAATGCGCTTTTTCATTTCCTGCGCATAGTAGCTGCGGATTTGCTCATCCTTGATTTTTGCCACTTCTTCAAAAGTTTCTTTCTCTATCAGCGCCTTTTGCTCCGGCGTGTCGGTGTCTTTATTCATTTTGCATTTGTGCCACAAAATATCCACCAGCGGCTTGGCTTTCTGCAAATATTGTTCAAATACCGGCGCTCCAAGGCTGTGCAGCAGTTCATCCGGATCTTTTTTCTCTTTCAGAAAGATGTAGTTGACCGAATATCCGGCTTTTAAAATCGGCAGCACGCGGTCTATGGAACGGATAGCCGCTTTAATTCCGGCGCCGTCGCCGTCAAAACACAGGGTAGGGATGCTGCAGACCCGCCAAGCTTCTAAAATCTGCTCTTCGGTCAAAGCGGTGCCGAGCGGCGCTGTGGCATAGCTGAAATTAAAGCTGTCTAAAGCAATCACATCCATATAGCCCTCGCAGATAATGAGGCGCTTGGCGCTGTAAGCCGGTTCGCGGGCGTTGTTCATATTATAAAGAATACGGCGTTTGTTAAAAATCGGAGTTTCCGGCGAATTTAAGTATTTAGGCTGGCTGTTATCCATAATGCGTCCGCCGAAAGCAATGACATTGCCTTGCTTGTCCATAATCGGAATCATTACGCGGTCGCGGAAAAAGTCATGCGGCGCGCGCGATTTATCTTCCGGCACGGCAATAAGCCCGAGTTCTGCCATGTCATGCTCCGATACGCCCTTAGAAGCCAGCAGGGCTTTCAGCCCGTTGCCGCTCGGCGCATAGCCTAAACGGAACTTTTTGATGGTTTCTTCGCTCAAAGCACGTTTTTCCTTAAAATACGATAAGCCGTGCGCCCCGACCGGCATGCGCAGATTCTTTTCAAAATACGCGCAGGCGATATCCATAATCTCATATAAGGATTTACGCTTCAGGTTTTGCTCTTGGCTTTCTTTAGACCAGACCGGCAGCTGCATTCCGACTTTATCGGCAAGTTTTTTGACGGCTTCAATAAAGGGCAGGCCGTTGGCGTCCATTTCAAATTTTACAATATCTCCATGAGCGCCGCAGCCGAAGCAATGGTAAAATCCTTTGCTTTCATTAACTGTGAACGACGGTGTTTTTTCATTGTGAAAAGGGCATAAGCCAAGATACTCACGCCCTCTTTTGGTCAGTTTTACTTTGCTTCCGACAACATCGGCAATAGAAATTCTACTGCGCAGTTCGTCTAAGAATTTTTGTAAATCATCGTTCATTATGCAGCCGTTCAGCCTGTTTTTAACTTAGGCCAAGAACTTTTTAATAGCGGCAGAAGCGGCACCGAAATCCATTTTTCCGGCGTATTTAGCTTTTAATGCTCCCATAACTTTGCCCATGTCGCGGATGCTTGCGGCACCGGTTTCAGAAATAGCGGCTTTAATAGCTTCGTCAATTTCGGCGGCATCCATTTGTTTCGGCAAAAAGCGGGTGATAACATCAATTTCAGCCTGTTCTTTTTCGGCCAAATCCGGACGGCTGCCCTCGTTATAAATTTTAATAGATTCGTTTCTTTGCTTAATCATGGTCTGCATCATGGCAAGCAAATCGGCATCGCTGGCTTTTTCCAAACCTTTGGCACGGGCTTCAACATCTTTTTCTTTTTGTCCGGCAATAATCAGACGCACAGCGCTTACGGTTTTCATATCTTTATTTTTCATAGCTTCTTTCAAGCTGTTTTGCAAATCTTCTCTTAACATATTTATCTCCTCTAATTTATTTATTCGGCATTTTCCGTAAAACCCAAAATAACAGTTTTTTCTTCCAAACTGCTGTCGGGAATCAAAACTCTGAACACGGCGCTGAAGCTAGGCTCAAGCCGGTCAAGCGTCAAAACTTTAACAACTTCGTTCAGTTTTTCGCCTTGTTTGTTATACAGTTCGGCTTTTATCGGCAGAACTGCCGTTTTCATATCGCCCTCGTTATAAATAAGTCCGGAAACTTCCAGATTTATTTTGCCGCGGCGGGTCATATAGCGGGTTTTTACGCTTTTGAAAATCAGCCCGCGTCCTTTATAAAGGCTGTACAGCCCCATATTTTTATAGAACCCCTCCAGCTGCGGAATTTTTGAAACAATATAAAAACGGTTGGCATAGCCGATATAAAATGTAAAAGCAAACAGCAGCAGCACCAAAGAGCAGTTAACCACAAACGGCGAGAAAAACATTTTCATTTTGATTTTGTATTTATCCCACCGGGTGTTGGCGGATGAACCGCCGCTGAACAAGCCTTTAGTGTCTTGCGACAGGCGGCTGAACATTTTTTCAACATCAGCATCAGCCTGCGACTGCGGACTGACAATCTGCGACTTTACCTGCGGAGCCGGAGCAGCAGCCTGAGCTTCTGCAGCAGCGCTGCTTTGAGCGACAGACGGAGCAGAAACCGGCGCCGGAACGGCTTCTGGTTCAGCCTTTTTAACATCTTGCGGACGCACAGTCCAGACTTCGCCGCATTCGGCGCACTTAAACTTTTTGCCCTCAGCCGGAATCTGACCGTCCGGAATCTGATAGACAGCATTACATTTTGGACAACTTATTAACATACTAACCTCTTTTTTTTGCACTATATTCTAAAAATTTGCAGATTAAAAGAAAAAAAGTATTTTATTAAATAGATTATTGATATATTCTTAAGACAAAATGGGAGGAATGTATGGAAAACAACCAAACAGGCATCAAACAGCCGATTATAGACCTGCAAAATGTTTCTGTAGGCTATGAACGCAATGAAGATGTTTTGCAAAATGTCTATTTTTCACTTTTGCCGGGGTCTTTTACATTTGTAACCGGCAAGAGCGGCGCCGGAAAAACCACACTTTTAAATATGCTGTATCTGATAAAAAAGCCGCATAAAGGGACTTTGAAAGTGTTTGGCAATAATATCAATTTTTCTAACCGCGATACTTTGGCGGAGCTGCGGCAAAAAATCGGCGTGGTATTTCAGGACTTCCGTTTGCTGGAACATTTGAGCGTGTTTGACAATATCGCTCTGCCGCTCAGAGTACGGGGCATGGGCGAAAAGGAAATTTATAAGCGCGTTACGGAATTGCTGCAATGGGTGGAGCTGCATAAGAGCATTTATAAAGTATGCTCGTCGCTTTCCGGCGGAGAAAAACAGCGCGTAGCTATCGCCAGAGCCGTGATAAACCGTCCGGAGATTTTGTTTGCCGACGAGCCGACCGGCAGCGTTGACTCAGAAATTGCCAACAAGCTGATGCGTTTGTTTGTGGAGCTTAACAAAGTCGGCACCACCGTGGTTTTGGCAACCCATAACGAGCAGTTAACTTCTGCATATAACTATCCGCGCATTGCGTTGGCCAACCATACGGCTAAGCTATATCCGGCGCTGAAAAAGGTTTAGGGAGAAATTACAGATGAAAAGCGATTTGGTAACGGGACGCCGCAGCGAAATTAACACCGAAGACGATGACACATCGGCTTTTATGTATGTTTTGACTTCTATCTATATGTATCTTTTTGTGGTGGTGCTGGCGATTGTAATGGCAATTAACGCGATGGCCGACAACTGGAAAAAAGATATTATGGGGTCGGTTACGGTGCAGATTATTCCGGTAGAAGATGAAAGCAAGCATATTGACGAGGCGAAAACTCAAGAGATTCAGAACCGAGTCCTGCAATATGTGGAAAATCTGTCTGATGTGGAAAATGTAAAAGCCTTAGACGCGCAGACCGTTGAAAAGCTTATGACACCGTGGCTCGGCAATAAGGTGGATATTTCTTCCCTGCCGATTCCGATGCTGCTGGACGTTAAATTAAAGCCGAATACGGAGCTGAATTATGATGAAGTTACCCGCGGACTGCGCCAGATTTCTGAAAACGCTTCTATAGATAACCACAGGCTGTGGCTTAACCGTCTGATAAAATTTGCCTCCTCGCTTAAAAATATGGCGCTGTCGGTGCTGCTGATGGTTATCTGCATCTGCGCTTTTTCTATTTATTATTCCACCCGCACCAGTTTGGGAATCAATATGAATACCATAGAAATTCTGCATATTATCGGCGCTAAGGATGACTATATTGCCCGCCAATATGCCAAGAATTTTGCTAAAATCGGCTTCTTTTCGGGGATTATCGGGCTTATGGCGGCGGTTCCGAGCATTATTTTGGTGGCAAAATACGGAATTTCTACCGGCAGCGGACTGATTAAAGGGGCGCAGCTTTCTACGCTGGCTTGGAGCCTGATTATGGTTACGCCGCTGTTTTCCTCGCTTTACGCTATGGGAACATCTTATTGGACGGTTCGCAAATCTTTGGAGAAAATGGTTTGATGCGGCGCTTGCTTGTTTACGGCGGATTAAGTTTATTGGCAGCGTGGTGCTTGGGGTTTGTTTACTTTGCACACTACATAAACTCGTATGAGATTGATAAAACTGCCAAAACTGATGCTATTATAGTTTTGACCGGCGGGCGCAACCGAATTTCCGAGGGCATTAAGCTGCTGAATGATAACTTGGCCGATAAGCTGTTTATTTCAGGAGTTCCGGAAAATATCAGCATCCGCCAGATAGAAAAACAAGCAGGCATAACCGCCGAGGATGAAACCAAAATAGAGCTGGGGCGCAAGGCTAAAAATACCATTGAAAACGCCATAGAAACTGAAGAATGGATTAAAAAAAATGACATAAAATCCATTCGGCTGGTAACTTCCAGCTATCATATTCCGCGCAGCCTGCAGGAATTTATTATTTATGTGACAAAAGGAAATGATTTGGAAGTTATCCTCAACCCGATTTATTCGCCCAATGTCAGCCTGAAATGGTGGAAAAGCTGGGGAACGTTCCGGCTGCTGGTTATGGAATACAACAAGTTTTTGGTGGTGTATATCGGCAGGCATCTGCATATTTATTAAGGAGAAAACAACATGCTGTTTATTCGTTCTTTACTGACTAATATTTTCTTTTTCGGAACTTTAGGTATCGGCTGCATTATTCAGCTGCCGCTGGCTCTGCTGCCGCAGAAAGCCACCATATTTTATTGGGACAGAATGATTATGCCGATAGCTTTGTTCTGGGTGCGCTTTTTCGGCGGTATAAAGCTGGAACTGCGCGGGGCGGAAAATATCCGCCATCACGATGTTTTATATGCCTGCAAACACGAATCGGCGCTGGAAACCTATTCTTTTACGCAGTTTTCTCCGACCACCACCTATATTTTGAAGCGTGAATTGATTTTTCTGCCGTTTTTCGGCTGGTCGCAGTATTTTTACGGTATGATTCCCGTCAACCGCAAAGGCGGCGCCAGCGCCATGAAACATATGCTTACTGAAGTAAAAAAGAAAACCGACGCCGGCCGTCCGGTTGTGATTTTTCCGGAAGGAACGCGCTGCAAGCCGGGATCTACCAAAGGCTATAAATCCGGCATTTTCTTTTTAGGCGAAAATCTGGATTTGCCGATTGTTCCTGTAGCCATAAATACAGGTCTGTTTTGGGCGAAAAATTCGTTTTTACGCTATCCGGGGACGGCGGTATTTGAGTTTTTGCCGCCAATCAGCGCTAAAGGCAAAACCAAAGAAGAGTTTATGACCGAACTGCAGACTGTTATAGAAAATAAGTGCGCTGAGCTGAATGCCGAAGCCGTGAAAAAATATCCGTATGTCGCTAAAATGCTGGCCGAAAAGGAGAAATAAATGTCGGGATTTTGGAATAAAATAAAGGGGTTTGCCAAAGTGCTGTGCATGGCCGTCGGAGCTGTGACTTTAATCTGTCTTATCGGGCTGATAACGTTTGGTCTGATGAACCGATATCCGAAACCGATAGAAAAAAACACCTATCTGACTATAGATTTTAACAAGCCGTTCAGCGAGTCGGATAACAGCGGAATCTGGACGGAGTTTACCGATGATGCGCCGCTGCCGTTTTTAAAAATGCTGGAGGCGGTAGAATATGCGGCGGCTGATGACAATATCAGCGGTTTGGTGGCTAAAATAAATAAGACGAATTTAGAGCCGGCGCAGCTGCAAGACATAGCCAGAGCTATTTTGAGGTTTGAATATTCCGGCAAAAAGACCGTTGTTTTTTCGCAAGGCTTCGGAAGTTTAGGGCAGGGCAGCGGCGACTACTATTTAGCTTCGTTCTTTAAGCAAATTTATATGCAGCCGCATACCTACATTGGTCTGACCGGTATCAGCATAGAAATTCCGTTTCTTAAAAATCTGCTGGACAAACTCGGCGTTACAGCGGAATTTTATTCCCGCTATGAATATAAAAACGCTATGGCTTCATTGACAGACACTAAAATTTCTAAAGCCTATGCCGAGGAAATGACTTCTTTGGCCTTGGGGCTGATGTCTGAGCTGGAATTGGATATTAAAGGCAACCGCAAACTGCAGGATTCATTTGAAAATATTGTGAATAAGGCGCCTTTAACCGCCGAAGAGGGACAGAAACTGGGGCTTATTGACGGTATTATGTATATGTCTCAGCTTGAAGATAAGCTAAAAGCGGACGGAGCTGAACACTTTGTAAATATTAAAGACTATGCCGCCGGTTTAGCGCCTAACAGCGGCAATCTGCCGACCGTGGCAATGCTGAATTTGAGCGGCGAAATTATTGACGGCGAGAGCAAAGACAGCTTGCGCCAAGATGATATTATCGGCAGCGAAAGCGTGGTTGCCGATATTGAAAGCATTAAGAAACTGCCGAATCTAAAAGCCGTGGTTGTGCGGATTAACAGCCCCGGAGGCAGCTATAACGCGGCGGATGAGATTTATTTTGCGCTGAAGCAGCTAAAAGAAAAAACTAAAGTTCCGGTTATTGTATCGCAGTCGGCTTATGCGGCTTCAGGCGGCTATTTTATCTCGCTGGCCGGAGACTACATTTTTGCCGAGCCGATGACTATTACCGGTTCTATCGGAGTTTTAGGCGGCAAAGCGGTGTTTGGCAAGCTTTGGAAAAAGCTCGGTGTAAACTGGAGTCAGCTGAATTTTGGCAAAAACGCCGGAATTTTAAGTTCTATTCAGCCGTTCAGCGAGTCGGAAAAGAAAATATTCAATAAATCATTGGATGATGTTTACAGCGATTTTACGGCTAAAGTGGCTGAAAACCGCAAATTGACGCAGCCGATGGATAAAATCGCCCGCGGCCGGGTTTGGCTGGGTCGGCAGGCTCTTGATTTGGGATTGATTGACGAGCTGGGCAGCACTTCGGAAGCTATCGCCAGAGCTATGGATTTAGGAAAAATTGATAAAAATCAAAGTTTTAAAATTGTATCTTATCCTAAAGCTAAAAGTTTCGGCGAAAAGCTCAGCGACCTGATTGCCAACACCGGAAGCATCAAAGCCGAACAGCTGATAGAGCAAAGCGGTGTTGATATCACGAATTTAAAACTTTTCAAACGCTTACAATATGATACTGTAATGCTGCCGATAAAAATAAATATGTAAACAGAGGTAAAAAACTATGGCTATAGATAATGAAACCGTCAAGAGAGTGGCTTTTCTCTCCCGTCTGAAAGTTGAAGACGAAAAAATAGAAGCGACCAAAGAAGAATTTAACAAAATTCTGAACTGGATTGAAGAGCTTAATGAAGTGAATACCGATAATGTTGAGCCTTTAATTTCGGTTAATGACACGACTTTGCGCCTGCGCGAAGACCAAATTACCGACGGAAATTATCAAGAAGCCGTGCTGGCAAACGCTCCGGATAAAGAATATGACTATTTTGCCGTACCAAAGGTAGTGGAGTAAGAAGATGAAAGAAATTACCAAGTTAACTATTCACGAAACCTTAAAAAGCCTCAAAAACAAAGAGTTCAGCGCTAAGGAGCTGACAGAGGCTTATTTAGAGAATATGGCAGCGGGCAAGCGCTATAACGCCTATGTGACCGAATGCGAAGACAAAGCTTTGGAACAGGCAAAAGCTGCCGACAAACATTATGCAGACGGCACTAACCGCGCGCTGGAAGGAATTCCTTTGGGCGTTAAGGACTTATTCTGCACCCAAGGCATCCGCACCACAGCTTGTTCGCATATTTTAGACAATTTTATTCCGCCTTACGAATCTACGGTTACAGCTCAGCTGCTGAATGACGGCGCTGTCTTTTTGGGCAAGCTGAATATGGATGAGTTCGCCATGGGCGGCAGCAATGAAACCAGCTGTTTCGGTCCGGTTGTAAACCCGTGGAGCAAGGATGCAGATTTAGTTCCGGGCGGCTCTTCCGGCGGTTCGGCGGCGGCTGTGGCGGCTGATATGTGTGCCGGAGCAACGGCAACCGATACCGGAGGTTCAATCCGCGAGCCTGCAGCTTTTTGCGGCTGCGTCGGCATAAAACCGACCTACGGGCGCTGTTCGCGCTATGGCATTATGGCTTTTGCTTCATCTTTAGACCAAGCCGGACCGATTGCCAAAGATGTTGAAGACTGCGCGCTTTTGCTGAAAAGCATGGCGGGATTTGATGCTAAAGATTCTACATCCTGCGACAAAGAAGTACCGGATTTTGCAAGCTTTTTAGGCAAAGATATTAAAGGCCTGAAAGTTGGATTGCCTAAAGAATACCGTCCGGACGGGCTTAATGCGGAAATCTGCGCATATTGGGATAAGGCAGCGGAATATCTGAAAGCCCGCGGCGCCGAAGTTGTGGAAATTTCTTTGCCGCATACAAAATATGCTTTGGCAACGTACTATGTTTTAGCTCCAGCCGAAGCTTCTTCCAACTTGGCGCGCTATGACGGAATCCGCTACGGGCTGCGCAAAGAGGGCGAAACTTTGGACAAGCTGTATATAAACACCCGCACCGAGGGCTTCGGCACCGAAGTTAAACGCCGCATTATGATCGGCACCTACGTTTTGTCTGCCGGTTATTATGACGCTTATTACATCAAAGCTCAAAAAATGCGCCGTTTAATTCATGATGACTTTATAAACGCCTTTAAGCAATGCGATATTATACTGACCCCGACATCTCCGGTTACGGCTTTTCCTATCGGCGATGAGAGCATGAAAAACAATCCGATAAACATGTATCTCAACGATGTGTTTACAGTTTCTGTAAACTTAGCCGGACTGCCGGCGCTGAGCCTGCCGATTGGCTTGTCCGAAAGCGGGCTGCCGTATGGCATGCAGCTGATTGGCAAGCCTTTTGACGAGGGTACAATTTTCAATGTTGCGGCCAAAATTGAAGCCGATGCAAAGTTTGAAAGGAAATAAAATGGCAGAATATATTATTGAAACAGCTAAAGGAAAATGGGAAGTTGTTGTGGGTTTGGAAATCCATTGCCAGATTATTTCGCAATCCAAGATTTTCAGCGGCGCTTCTACAGAATTCGGCGACGACCCGAATGTTAATGTGTCTTTTGTGGACGCCGGAATGCCGGGGATGCTGCCGACCTTAAATAAGCAATGCGTGCATCAGGCGGTTAAAACCGGATTAGGCTTAAACGCTAAAATCAATAAATATTCCGAGTTTTCGCGTAAAAACTATTTTTATGCCGATTTGCCGAGCGGCTATCAGATTACTCAGTTCCGTTTTCCGATTGTGGGTGAGGGCAGCATCCGCATAGATTTGAGCGACGGCAGCTCTAAAATGATTGGCATTGAACGCATGCACATTGAGCAGGATGCCGGTAAATCCATTCATGACTTAAGCCCGCACAAAAGCTTTATTGACCTTAACCGCGCCGGCGTCGGCTTAATGGAAATCGTGACAAAGCCGGACTTCCGCGCGCCGGAAGAAGCCGGAGCCTTTTTGCGAAAGCTGCGTTCAATCCTGCGTTATTTAGGAACTTGCGACGGCAATATGGATGAGGGTTCTATGCGCTGCGATGTAAACGTTTCGGTTCGCCCGTACGGTTCGGACGAGCTGCGCACCCGCTGCGAAATGAAAAACGTAAACAGCGTTAAGTTTGTTATGCAAGCTATTGAAAATGAAGCAAAACGCCATGTTGAAGTTTATGAAAACGGCGGAGATATCTGTCAGGAAACCCGCCAGTTTGATCCGGCTACCGGCCAGACTAAAGTGATGCGTAAAAAAGAATTTGCCCACGACTACCGCTATTTTCCGGAGCCGGATTTGCCGCCGTTGGTTTTGAGCGATGAATATATTGAGCAAATCAAAAAAGAAATGATTGAACTTCCGGATGCTAAAAAGCAGCGCTTTGTTGAAACTATGGGCTTAACTCCTTATGACGCCGCTGTTTTGTGCGAAAATAAAGAAGTGGCCGATTTCTTTGAAAAAGCAGCTGCCGGACACGATGCTAAAAAAGTGGCAAACTGGATGATGAGCGACTTTTTCGCCATGCTGAACAAAAAGAAACTGGATATTCAGCACAGTCCGGTCAGCGCCGAAAATCTCGGCAAGCTGGTTGAGCTTATCAGCAAAGAGGTTATTTCCGGCAAAATCGCCAAAGATGTATTTGAAATCATGAGCGAAACCGGCGAAAATCCTGAAAAAATCGTAGAGGAAAAAGGTTTAAAGCAGGTTACGGACACCGGCGCTATTGAAGCGATTATTGATGAAGTTATTGCTTCTAATCCGGCCAACGTGGAGGCTTATAAAAACGGCAAAACCAATTTAGCCGGCTGGTTTGTCGGTCAGACCTTAAAAATGTCTCAAGGCAAGGCTAATCCGGCTATTGTTAACAAATTAGTTAGAGAAAAGTTAGATAACTGATGTTTATGAACGATTTAAATTCTGTTTCACCGGTGCCGCAAAATACTGCGGCGCCTCTAAAGCATGATATTGAAGGAAGATTTTCCCGCCATGGCATTCCCAACAAGGAAAATCCTCTGAAAAAAGCATTTATGGAAAATGCCATAATCACGCTTTATATTACATTTTTGCTTTCAATAGATTTTATTTTGTTTTCGGGTTCGGGAAATATTGAATTATTCCGCGATTCTATATTTCCTATTCCCGAAGTTTCTCTGATTTTACTGGGCTTTTTGGTATTTTCATCGCTCATAGTTTATTTGGTGCATTTTTATAAAATTCTGAAATATTGCCTGGCTTCTTTAGTCACATTTGCCTTGGTGTTTGTGCTGTACCGCCAATTTTCTATGATACAGCAAATTCTTTCTATCGGCGCAACTTCGGTTCCGGTGCATACGGTTGTCGGCATTGTTTTTGCGGCAATATGCTACTGCATATTTTATTACGGAAACTTATTCGCCCGCTTTTTATATATGGTGGCCTCCGGAATTTTATTCTTTCATGTTTATTCGTCTTATATCGGACAGCCGAACTCGCCGGAGTTTTTAGAAGCTTACCGCTCCGAAAAGCAAGGCGAGGGGCAAAATAAGCGCTTTGTCTATTTTATGCTGCCGAATCTGTCTTCATACGCTTATTTATCTAAGTTTGACAATGCGGAATCAGCCCGCACTCAAACCATTATGCAGGGTTTTTATCAAAAAAATAAGTTTACGGTTTATCCTAAAGCCTTTACTTTGGAAGATACCTTTTTGCACAATATGACCTTGTCGCTTAATCCGGAATCCAAACAGCCCAGCACAGAGCATATTCTAAAGACGCGGCTGCTTTCGGAATATTGGCGCTTTTTCAACATCCGCCACGAGCTGATTAACTTGAAAGACAACAGCTTATATGACTTTTTCCGCAACAAAAATTATATGATTTCGGCCTATAAATCCCGCGATTTTGATATGTGCAGCACTAATCACGCCGTTAGCGTTGACCGCTGCATAGAAAAAATCAACCAGCCGGTAAATATTTACGATATCCGCCTGTCTATCTTGTCTAAAATGAATATTCTGCTGATGGAATGGCTGGCCAGCATGCAGATTGTTAATAATATGTCGTCAATCTTTTCTTTTTTAACCAAGTTTGCCGATTTAGACAATGCGCCGATGGTGGGGATTGATTACAGCAACCTGTATGTTGTAAACTCAGTAAAAACCTTTGATATTTTGCTGCAGAATATTGAAGAAGACAAAGGCAAGCAAGCTTATTTTGTGTTTGTGGATTTGCCGTCTAATATGTATATTTACAACGAATTCTGCAAAATTAAGCCTACAGATGAATGGTACGATATCTCCAGTTTGCCGTGGATTAAAAATGACTTAAGCCAGCAGCGGCAATTAGCCTATCTGCAGCAAACCCGCTGCTTGTACGGCGAGCTGGAATATTTTATGCAGCAGCTTAAAGATAAAAATTTGCTTGACGACACAACGATTGTCGTGCAGGGTACTTCCAGCGTAAATAACTTCAAAAAAGAAAAAGACCAGATGTTTAATGATGAATTTATCGCTAATCGTTCGGTCAGCATGGCGATTTTTGATAAAAAGCTGCAGAAAAAGCCTTTAGATTGGCGCTTTTGCAGTACAAATCAAATTTTACTGTCGCTGCTGCAGGGGAAAAATAAGTGCGATAAAAAGCTGAATTTAGGCGTTCATGAAAAAATCATCAGCAATCTGAATAATGAACTGGGCAAGCTTTCTTTAAGCATATCCAACGATGTCAGTAAAAATTTTGAAACTTGGTTTGAAAGCTGGAAAGTTGTTAATCAGGAACGTATAAAAAATAAACCGCAGAAGCTTTTGATTGAAAAAACAGAGCATGCTACGGTACAGGCCGAAGAGGCTAAGCCAGCCCCGGAAGCTGTAACAGAAGAAGCCGAAGCGCCGGCGGCTGAAAGCGAAGTGACGGAACAGCCTTTGACTGATGAAACCGCGGCAATCAATCAGCAACCGGCAGAAAATCCGGCAGAACCTGCAGAAAATAAAGCAGCTCCGGCGGAAGAAGCTCCATCATATGAAACAACCCAAGACAGCGCTGAAGCTGCGGAAGACAGCACGCCGAATGCCGAAACAGATTTTGGATTATAAGTATGTTGCTCAGCTGGAAAATAAGCATTTTTCAAAAAAATAAAAGAGCTTATATTTCTTTGCTGCTGCTTATAATGATATTTGTACTGTCTTTATTTTCTGAGTTAATAGCTAACGATAAGCCTTTGATTGTAAAATATAAAAATGAATTATATTTTCCAATATTACATGATTACAGCGATGAATTCTGGGGCGGGGATTTTCCAACTTCTGCCGATTACAGCGACAGCCTGATTCAAAATAATATAAAGCAAAACGGCTGGATGATTATGCCGCCGATACCATACTCATTTAATACCGTGGACTATTATTTAGCCAACACTACGCCTTCTGCTCCGGATAAACAGCATTGGCTGGGAACCGATGAAGAGGGGCGGGATGTTTTGGCGCGTATTTTATACGGCGTGCGCTTATCTTTAATTTTTGCCGCAGTTTTAACCTTGGTTTCTTCGGGTATCGGTATATTCGTCGGAGCGGTGCAGGGGTATTTCGGAGGCAAAATAGACATTATTTTACAAAGAGTTATAGAAATTTGGGATTCTTTGCCGCAGCTGTTTATTTTAATCATCATCGCCAGCGTATTTTTACCGACTTTCTGGAGCTTGCTGGTTATATTGCTGCTGTTTTCATGGACCGGACTGACCGGCATGGTGCGCGCCGAATTTCTGCGTTTACGGAATTTTGAATTTGTGAAAGCCGCGCAGGTTCTGGGCGTCGGCAGCTTCCGCATTATGTTCAGGCATATTTTGCCGAACGCATTAGTAACATCTATCACGTTTATTCCGTTTATTATGGCCGAGGCTATAACTTCGCTGAGCGCTTTGGATTTTCTAGGCTTAGGCTTGCCGCCGGACTATCCGTCTTTGGGCGATTTAGTGCGGCAAGGCAAAGACAACCTGCAGGCTCCATGGATAGGCATCAGTATTTTCGCGGTGCTTTCCGGTTTGCTTTCTATGCTGATTTTTATCGGCGAAGGCGTGCGCGATGTCTTTGATACAAGGAAAAACAGCCGATGAAAATATTAGATATCAAACACTTATCGGTATATTTCAAAAACAGAGGACAAGCGGATTTTTGTGCCGTAAATGATGTAAGCCTAAGCTTAGAGCAGGGGAAAATACTTGGAATTGTCGGGGAATCCGGCTCCGGAAAATCGGTTACAGCCTTGTCTATATTGGGATTGCTGCCATATCCTAAAGCCTATCATTCGGGAAATTCTTCTGTAATTTTTGATAATAAAGAGCTGATTGGCCTGTCCGATAAAAATTTTCAGCAAATTCGCGGCAATAAAATATCTTTTGTTTTTCAAGAACCGATGTCCTCGCTTAATCCTTTGCATAAAATAGGGGCTCAAATTGCGGAAAGCCTGCAGCTGCACCAAAATTTAAGCAAAACAGAAATTAAGGCTAAGACTTTGAAATTGCTTAATTTAGTGAAAATTCCGGAACCAGAGCAAAAGCTTAATGCTTATCCGTTTGAGCTTTCCGGCGGGCAGCGGCAGCGGGTAATGATTGCCATGGCTATTGCCAATAATCCGCAGATTTTGATTGCCGACGAGCCGACAACGGCACTGGATGTGACTATTCAAGAACAAATAATTGATTTGCTGCTGGAATTAAAGCATAAACTTAATATGTCAATCATTTTTATCAGTCATAATTTGCGCTTGGTTCACAAAATTTCTGATTATATAGCGGTAATGTATCACGGAAACTTAGTAGAGTACGGAACAGCAAAGCAAGTTTTTGAAACGCCGGAACATAATTATACTAAAAAGTTAATATTATCTGATTTGTTACTGAATTTACAGCAAAAAAATGATAATAATGTAGTAATGTCAGCGCAAAATATAGAGGTGGCTTTTCCGCGCAAAAGAAACATATGGGGCAGGGTGATTACCGATTTTAAGGCGGTAAATAATGTTAGTTTTGAACTGAAACAAGGCGAAACTTTGGGAATAGTCGGAGAATCCGGCTCAGGCAAAACTTCTTTGGCTTTAGCTGTGATTAACTTATTGAAACATAAAGGAAATGTTGTGCTGATTGACGGCAAAGACAACTATAATCTGCAAAAATTCAGCAAAGATTTACAGATAGTTTTCCAAGATCCGTACAATTCCTTAAATCCGCGGATGACTGTTCAAGAAATAATCGGCGAGGGCTTGTCGGTGCATTTTCCTAAGCTTACGAAAATAGAAAAAATAAATAAAATCAAAGAAATATTAAATGAAGTTAATTTAACTGAATATATTCTGAATAAATACCCGCATGAATTTTCCGGCGGGCAGCGGCAGAGAATAGCTTTAGCGCGAGCCTTGGTTTTGAAGCCTAAAATCATTATCTTAGACGAACCGACATCGGCGCTGGATGTGACGGTGCAAGCTCAGATAGTTGAACTTTTAAAAACATTGCAGAGCAAATATAAAATTTCATATATGTTTATTTCTCACGATATGAATGCTATTCGGGCGATGTCTCATCGGGTTATGGTTATGCAAAACGGCAAAGTTGTTGAACAAGGTACGGCAGAACAAATCTTTAAGCATCCGCAGCAGCCATACACTAAGCAGCTTATTAAAGCGTCGCTGCTGTAAAGATTATTTTTGCCCCATAACATAGGCTTTGCAATATTCAAGTTCTGCCGGTGTCATGTCGTTTGGCGATGTCCATTCACACATAACTTGGTTTCTGGCGTAGCATCCGGTCAAAAAGATTGTTACAAATAAAATTAAAAAAGTTTTCATAATTTAGCCTTATAATGTTTATATATCGTAGAATATTGTTTACTGTACAATGTCTTAGATGTCAATCATGACGTTCACACAAATTGAATAATCATAGCTTAATTTGGCTTTTTCGGTGTTTTCTTTATACCAAACTATACATAATAGACATTATGCGACAAATATTTATTGCCTTTCTATTATCACTATGTTATTTACATATATAATAAAATTGTTAAAAAAAGGTAAATAAATATGACAAATTATACGCAAGCTGAGCGGCAGTTATACGACGCATTTAATGAACTAAAATATGCTTTAAGTAATCCGAATCTAAAGCAATTATTTCAAGATGTTAAAAATAACTATTTAAACGAATATGTTAACGGTTACACTCTAAGCAACGATACCCGCAAACTTTCTGAAAAAATTTTAAATAAATTATATTTTTACCTTTACAACGGCTGCCCTATTACTCAAGTAAAGCACCGGTTATGTGTTGATTTTGATAAAGAATATAATTTTATCAGCAGCTTGACTAATCCTTATATAGCAAGATACCGGCAAGAGGTTTCTCCCTATAAAGCCTATGCAGCGCAAAAAATGCTTTTAGCCGGTATAAAAAAGAAAAAAATATCTGAAATATTAGATATTTCAAACGCAAACTTAAATATTTTGTTAAAGCAAATAAAGGGGGATTAGCCCCCTTTCCTATTGTTCGCAAATCGGTGTTAAATTATACACATCCTTATATGCTGGTCTCCACCAATCCCAAGCTAAATATTTTTCAGGAACGTATAATAAGTTGAACGGATTAAGCAGCATTGGCGTGTCAAACTCATAAGATGGTTTTAAAGTTACTGATTTACAGCCTTTTTTTCGTCCCTCTAATACTGTATCTTTTATTCCTTTGTAGGGTAATGTTGCTTTTGTGTGATTTATTCCCTGAAGCTCATTATTCATGTATAAATCAGTATATTTTTCATAACTAATCAGAGTCGCAACATTGCGTGCGTTGTTTTCATTATTGGCACATCCTGTGACCGCTAAAATGACAGCAACTAATAAATATATTTTTTTCATTAAAAAAACTCCTAACAGTTCTAACTATTAAGAGTTTAGAATTTTATAAATAAAAATCAAATATAAAGTTTAATCATTCCACAAAGAATCCCAAAAACTGCGTTTTTTTGATTTTCTGCGTGTTACTTTGCGTCTGCGTGTACAAGTTGCCGTTTTTCTTGTTTTTGCCGTTGTACGGCGTTTTTTTCTGCGTACTGCCATATTATCCTCCTATTAAATGTATAATTTCAATCATAAAGTCCGGTGCTGACAAACTACCGCCCACCAGCCCAGCTAGAGCCGTTAATATTCCAGCCCAAAAACTTTTATTTTTTGCCTTTGCTTTGATAGTATCTAGCATAAATAATTCCCTCCATTTTTGCCAGCCGTTCTGCAATATCCGTCAATTTGCGGGCATACCATAACAGCACGCCTACTATCGGCGAATTTGCTAAAAGTTGATTAAATAGCTCCTGAGACATGAATATTTAAACTTTTTCAAAAGTTGATAGCCGAAAAATAAAGCTGCCCCAGCTACTAAGATTTTGCCGAGTTTTGCCTCTTTAGCGTCTGCAACCTCTTCTTTTTTGTTTTCTTTATAAGAATCTACGGCAAAATCAATTCCGATTGTTGCCAATATTGCTCCGCCGAGTTTTGCTAATGCTCCCCACATTTTTCATTCCTTTCTACTTAAAAAATTTTTTCCACACAAAATAAATTATTACCCCCTCCACTATTGCTGCTGCAGCATTAAATTGAGGTTGTCCGGCTTGCTTTTTATCCCAAATAGCAAACCCTAAAGCACCGCTTAGAAAACTTACGATATACCCCATTAAACACCTCAAGCATAAAAATAATGATTGCCGATTGTCGCTGTTTTATTCATAGTCTTTGTCCAAGCTGGCGCTTTTATTGTATTTGCATAATAATGAGTCGCTCCACCGGTAATATCTGGCAACTCTCCAGATATTACCTTATCAGCGATTTCTCGCGCTTGTCTAAGCTGTGCTGCATTTGCCTGTTTAATGATTGTGCTGTTTTTATCATTATCATTCCAGCAGCTGAATTGCCATGGCTTAAGCACAACATCTTTAATTGATGCGCCATACCAACCGCCCTTTTTAACACGATTCATAATAACATTAGCGACTGCCTGCATACCGCGGGCACCCTCGCCTCTGGCTTCGCCATAAATAGTTCTGGCCAAATAATCTGCTTGGTCTATATTACTGTCTAAAGCTTTTTTAACACCTCTATATACACCGTAAACAGCTCCGGATATTGCTATAGTTTTAAGCGCTGACATCATCTGCCTCCTCAAGTTTGTTTATTTCAAGTCGCCAGGCTTGCCGTTGCTTTATAATATCGGCATACTCATCTTGAGCTGCAGCCCCCTCGGCTATTTTAATAACGGCATAATCTGTAGCATCTAAATTTGCTTTCAGTTCAGCGATTTTAGCTGTTTTAATCTGTTCCGATGTTGGCTGCGTGCTTTCTACAACTTCAAAATATTCCGGTCTGTGGTCTTCAATAGTAAACTTATTTTCATTGCAATATTTAGATATTGCTTCATATTCAGCTGTATCAACCTTGCCTTTTTCATCACAATATAGTTTATAACCTAATTCAAATTCATACATTTTCTTACCTCCTTAGTACCAATATCCAAAAGCTGCCCAATACACGCCCCTGTCATTTTTTGAAAAACTTGTTGTAGTTTTAGCTGATATAGCACCACAATAGTTATTGTTTTCACCAAATTCCAAAGTAGTAGTAACAAAGTAATTTTCGTCCTTAAAAGGTTGCGGTAATACAATAATTTGAGTAGGAGTGCTACATGTACCCCAACAAATTTGAAATCCATTACCAAACCGTATCCAGGTATCGCCGTGCGACACGGTAGTTACAATAGAGTTATTCAACTTGCTCCCTGGGCATGATGTTCCAATTACACCGCTAGCTGTGATAAAAGTTTGCAATACGGCATACAGTTCTCTTCCATCAACAACTTTTCTTGTTGCTAAATTAGTTAAGGTAGAACCAGCTGCATCTATTGTATTACCAAAGACCATAGACACTTGTTTATTACCGGCTGCAGGTGTGGTATTCCATATTAAATCATAGTTATTCTGAAAATCTATTCTTCCGCTTTTAGCCTGATCGCCAGTTGTCCGAATAGTATTGATTCCCCGACCAATAAAAGCCATGATTACCCCCTAATATTTACTGACAACATAGTTATATACACCGCCGGAAAGTGGAGTAATTTTGACCTTGCTATCTAAAGCCAGCTGAATACTCCAAGAGCCCCCCTCTGGTATAATCATATCTGTAATTCTATAAGAAGTAACATTGCCCATACTGCTACCGCCTGAAAGTGTAATTCTAACAGAACCGGCTGTAACCATTATGTCAAATTGACAAGGCTGTAACGTTAAAATTTGTTCTAATGAACTTGTACCGCCATATACTTCGGTAAATCCAGAGGTTGAAACAACTTTAGTATTAACTACGCCTGATACAGTTAATCTGTTATCTTTAATATCGCCGATAGCAAGAACAAATTTAATAGTTAATGTTGCATCGCTATTATTCCAAAGTTCAACAAATTGAACGGGTTCGGTCATTCTATATCCCATACCGGCACTAAACGGTGTCTGAATCATTGTGCCGCCAAAAGATACTTTTAATGCATCATCATTGCTAGCATACTGAAGTTCAAACGCGTCAGCCACATAATCAATCTTGCGATGTTCATTCGGCTTTAATGTCAATGTTTGTTCCCAGTACGGCGCCTGAGTACTACCTAAGTTAATTATTTGCCCCATGATTTACCTCTTAAAAATAAAATAGACTACTGCAGCAAGTGCTGCATAAAGAGCAATCGGACGCAAGCCGTCTATTGTATTGCGTAATTCATTGTCCGATTCTGCATAGGCATCACTAGCCGCGTTAATAGCTGTTTCTGCTGATTTTTGCACGCTGCTGATTGTTTGACTTAGTGTATTATAAGCTTTATCATACAGAGATTCTGAATACCCAAGAACAGAATCTAAATTTTCGCCTGTTAATCCCTGCTCATTATAAGTATAGCTGCCGCCTGCACCGATAACATTGTTATCATGTGAGAAAGCCCCTAGACTTGCAGCATTATTGACATCGGTTGAACTATCGGTGTAATTTGTTGTTGTGCTGCTGCTAGATTTTGATTTACTGCTAAACAATCCCATTATTTGCTCCCGATTTTTTTAATTAAAAGCCAGCCGAATATTGCTAAACCGCCAAACAAAGCAACTTGCTTAAAACTCAAACTATCTCCGCCACCCATATTAATCGTATTGCTGCCACTGCCCCAGTTGCCTGTAGTCAAACCGCTGCTGGCTGATGATGTACTTGCTCCAAAATTATTTAGTACGTCATCCAGCCCAAGGCTTGCTTTAATTTCACCGGCAATACTACCGACATTTTGATTCTGGTCGCTTGAAGTTTGATTACTAGACATTGTGTATAGCCTCTATTTTTTCAAAACTGCAATTAACAAAGTTGTCAGCAATACTCCTCCGCCAATCCATAACAATGTGGATTTATGAAGATTGTACCCTAAAAATGACAATGTTTGATTTTGCTGAGCTTGAGCTTGCTCTAAAGCCGTTTTGTCCTGCTGGATTTGTGTTTTTGAGTTCAATGTAGATTCATACAATCCGGCAGCTGTATTGCCAATCCATTTCCACCAGCTTTCATCATCATTGTTTGTTATTGACATTTTAACACCTCTTTAGAAAATTTGCGCCGCCGTTATGACGGCGCATTACATAATTAAGCTGATACAGCTTTAAGCATTACAGCCGGTACATTGCGGATAGATACTGCAACAAGGTCATAAGTGCCTGCTGTAGGTGCTTTTGAAAACTGAGTTTTTAAGCGCAATTCAGTTACGCCCTGCATAGGCAAACACCCTTTAACACTACCATCGCTGAATGAATAGTTAAAATTGTTTGCTACAGCAGCCAAACCGCGGGCATTAACGATATAATCGTTAAGCGCTTGAGAAATCGGGTCATAAATACTATTGCCATTTACCACACATTCGCCGATAGAAATAACTCCGCCGCCGTTATGTGCCAAAATTTCCAGATATGCTTCATTAGAATCGCGCGGCAATGTATCAACTGTTGATGTACCGGTGCTTGACATCGTTTGCGGATAATCAATCACTTTAATAAACGCCCCCAAGTTAGTGGTGGTTGAACGGCGTACAGTAGAAACCTGCAAATCTGTTAACCCCTCTACTGCAGAATTACAATAAACTTGCAGCTGAATCGTTTGAATATCATTGCAGCCGAAAGCAAAATAATCTTCATTGTTAGGGTCTTTAAACAAATACCGACCGATATTCAAGCCCAAACAGTTAACAACATTCTGCGTAACTTCAACACCTAATGATGAATATACATCGCAAAGTCTTGTAAATGGTACATTGATAACTTGTTCGCCGTTGATATTCAAAGCGACCTTGCCGATACCTGCTTTAATATTTGCCAAAGCAGCAGGATTGCCACTATTTGTAAATTCAAGAATAATATCATCAATAGTGTCAAAAGATGGAATATTATAAGTTAAGATTGCTCCGGCAGTAATAGCCTTGCTTTCATGTACTAAGATTTTTTTTAGCTGTGACATATTGTACCCCCGATTAGTCTTTATTAGTCATTTGTCTGATAAACTGGTAAATGTAGATTCCGCCGACTACACCAGCCATGATTTTAAATAAACTTTTCATTTTCTACCCCTATAAAATTAAAACCTATGCAAAACATACATAGGTTTTTAATTATTCGCAAATTGCCAGCGCATATATAGATATATGTACATATATAACAAAGTTATAATATATCTATACCTTTATCAGACTTGTAAATATATTCATAATTTTTCAAATCTAAGATTTTACTGCGGTTTTGACTGCCAATTATAGCACAAGCTGCTTTTATATCGTTAAAATCAGAGAACCTGAAAAAATAAATATCTGACAAGTTAGAACGAAACGGCATGTCAACTAGAGATAGACGCTGACTTACTCCAAGTAAATTAACCCCATAATGTCGCCCTTGATTGCATAAAAATCCGAAACCATTTAAGGGCTTTTCACGCGTATAGCCGAGCGGAAAACTCCGATTCAACTCATCTACAAATAAGGTTGTTTTCACTCCGTGCAAATTATCTTTATAACCAATTTGTAGATTTTTTATAAATTGCGAAAGTTCATCTAAAGCTTTAGCTTCAGCTCCATAAGGCGGAACATATGAAACCCTGAAACCTTTAACGTAATTATAAACACAAAAACGTTTTAATTCAGCTAAATCGGTAAATCTCTTAAACTTACCGACAAAGTCGTCAAGAACATCAACCACAATTAACCTACGGCAATTTTTAACTAATTCCAGCGCTTTTGTTGTTTTTCCAGAACCGGACGCGCCGAAAATACCGACGCGCCGAGAATCAACTTTTTTAATTGCTGCCATTTTCAACCTCTTTCTTAAAGAATTTTGACATAAAACTATTATTTTTTACCTGCTCGCCTGATTTTTTCATAAAACGGCGTAAATAGCCGGTTAAACCGTTGCCTGTATATTTTTTGCATACAATGTTGGCTTTAGCTCCAACAAAACAGCTTATTGCAATCATATCGCCAAACCAACCGCCGGCCGGTTCAATCAAAAAATGCAACATTTTATATTTTTGAGCCATACTATACAGTTTTGCAGCAGATACTTTAGCGCCGGCAATTTCAAAAGGTTTATTTTGTTGAATTTTAAATTCCGGCATATTCCACAAATCGCCGACAATATCAAAAATTTCAAAAAAATGCTTTTCAAAATCATCAGGAGACATAATAGCAGGTGTAAGCTGAGGTTGTTCAAGCTGTTCGCTCATCTCTGCTGCCTGCTCTATCTGTTCAGTTATTTTTTCTGCCGATTTATTACTAAATTCTGTGCCATTATCCAAAACTTCAATATCCATATTATCCTCCTAAATATCTAAATCTGCTTCCAATTCGTCACGCGAATGGAATTCTAATTCTTTGCTATCTTTTACCGGAGTAATAACTCCGATTTTCGGCAGCCGAACACTTTTGCCACCTGCAAGTGCTGCTGATACTACACGGCTATCCTTACTGTTTAACTGAGACTTGCAGCCGCAGTCACAATAACAGTATAGTTTACCGTTTTTATTTTTCTTCAAATCCTGCATTTCTTCGCCGCAAATCGGACAAGTGAAACGCCCTACTATTTCCCCCATTTTATACTCCTATACATCAATTTTAATTTCATTAGTAAAATGTTCATCAAACTTTAAAAATCTTGCTTCACGCCCGCATATATCTGTTAAAAATTTGATAATTTCATCTTTCATTTCATTTTTACCTATCGCCGACAATGGGCGAATCCCTATAACACCCCCTTTCAACTTCACATAGCTGTATTGCTGAGCTTTTTTATACTTTTCAAACAGATATTTAATATCGTTTAAGTCAGCCATTTTTAAAACCGGCTTGTCTTCATCCATCAAACATCCGTCTTCGCGCGTATGTGTACGCGCGCCTTGTATAAATTTTAAATTTATATTTTGTTTAAATTGCTTATGGTTCGCTGTGTCATCAATGACACTCCCCCTAGTGTCATTATTGGCACTAGCCCCCGTGTCATTGTTAACACTATCTTGTGTCATAGATGACACTATATATAAATTAGAAGAATAACCGCCATCATCACGCATGCGACGTTGGCGGCTAATTATCTTTAATTGTTCTAGTTTTGATAAGATTCTAAAAACTGTGCGACGTGATATTCCGCAAATATCCGCTATTCTTGAAACAGATGGAAAACAAGCCCCATTTTTATCAGAGAAACCGGCTATCGCCATGTAAACACGCACATCTTGTGCGTTTAATTCCCTATTCTGTAATATTTCAGCCGGACAAATGGCAAACATTATACGCCTCTATTTCCATAAAGGCAATATAAATATTAGACATTATGCGACAAATATTTATTGTCTGATTTATTTTAAGATATTATGTACAACAACTAACTTATACACAAAATTCTAATAAATTTTAAACTTATCCATAACCTTAGACTGTCACGCTCACTTAATACGCCGATGATTGCCAATACGCCCAGCATTTCTATCATACTGCGACCAGATTGGAAAAAAGCACTTACCCTGCGTCCCCAGCACCCGTCATACACGGATTTATTCTGGGAATCTTGTGTGAACCAGCACTTATTTAATAATAAGGCAAATTTATTAACTAGGTTAGAGCCTTGTTGGAACAAGATTCTATGCACAAGGCATAGAATGACTGGTGCTAAAGACGCTGCTTTAGTGCCTCCATCTACTCTTCCCCTGCTTTTTCCTCTTAAAAATTCTATACTCTTCAACATCTTATTCCTCCTATTATGTGTAA
>CAVKTH010000020.1:0-25322 GCA_963659495.1 Bacteroidaceae bacterium
TTATGGATTCTCCGCCATGGTACTTCCAGCAGGGAGTACCGGCGAAGAATGACGCCGAAAGCGGAGGCGGAAAAGCACAGGAATGTGCCGCCTGTTAATTTACTTTTTACTGTGTTATTTCCGAATATATCATTTTTTCTGCCGAACCCTGTAAAAACGTGCTGAACGGCAGAAAAAGTGCCTTTAATCAGATGTTCAGGATTTGCAGAGAGAGAGAGAGACCTTTGCTTAGCTTATTTTTCATCTTTCTTTCCTCATTTTTAAGTTAATTACTGCATTTATTCTATACCAGCCTTGCTCCTTAAGTCAACCGGAAAATCAAATATAAAAAATACCTGTCTCTGAAAATAGAAACAGGTTTAATTTATATTTTATGTTGTATCTTATATCTTATTCAATAGCGTATATGTCTTTTACATACCAGCCGGTGGTTTGGTTTTCCGGTTTGGCTAAAACATAAATTACCGTTCCCTGACATAGTCCGAACCAACCGCCGTTGCAGGAGCTGTCTGTGAAAATTTCTACGGTATTATTTACCAATACGCGTTTATTTTTCAGCTTATAGCTGATTTCTGTCGGGCGGTCTAAGCCGGCATCCTGCATAAAGATAAATTTAGGCAAATTCAAATTGCCGCAAATTTCCAAAGCCGGATTGATTGTGCATTTTACCGCGTTTTCAACGGCGCACAGCTGTTCGTCTTTTTGCGAGCAGTCTGCGGTCAGGCTTTCTTTAGTAAAAGCAAAAAGCGTTTCCGGAAGCTGGGTTTTGACTTCTGCCGGTTCGCTGGTTTCGGTTTTCTGCGGTTTGGTAATTAAAGAAAAACTAAATCCGACCAATAAAAGCAAAGCAGCAATTACAACAATTTTTTTAAGCATATTTTCCTCTGATGATTAAAAGTGATATTCAACGTTTACGCCGTATTCAACAGCTTGATTAACCTTGTCTGCGCCGTCAAAGTTTATGTAGCGGGCAACAAATCTGGCCTGCCAGTTATTGTTTAAGGCATATTTGAAACCGCCGCCGAAACGATAGCCGTAGCCGTGTTCATTATGGTGCTTAAAGCCGTTTTCTTTGTGCTTAAACACATATTCTCCGGCGCCGGCTGTGCCTAAAAGCGAAAACTTCTGGCTGCAGCCCAGCGGCAAGTAGCCCATTAAATCAAGTCCATAAGCGCGGTATGAGCTTTTAAGCTTATGCGGCTGCTGCCCGTTTGTGCGGCTGAAGCTTTGATATAAAAATACTTCGGTGCCGAAATATTTGCTGTAGTCTGAGCCGATATAAAACTCAGCGCTGTGATATTCGGGGCGGACAGATGAAAACTGTGCTTTGTCAAAAGCATAGCCCAACCCTACATAGGGCGTATATTTATAAGTGTCGGCTTTGCAATATCCGGCAGGTGCGGCAGCGGCGGCCAAAAGCGTTAAAATAAAGAATTTTTTCATTTATACATCCTTTTGCGAAATTATTTAACGACATTATAATAATTTTATCCTAAAAATAAAGTAATTTTGTTGAGAAAATATGTTTTTTGTGCTACTTTTGTAAAAAGGGGAGTGAGAAGATGATTTATAAAGACAATCAACAAGGCCGTTCTATGATTGAGGTTATGGGCTATATGGCTGCGGTTATGGCTGTTGTTGCCGGTATCAGCAAGCTGGTTGCCAATACCTATTCCGAATATAAAATGAGTCAGGCGAACATTCAGCTGGCAGAATTAGCCGGAGCTATCTTAAAAAGCTCTGCCGTAGAAGTTAACTACAATAATATCGTGAAAATGGTTAACGGCAAAAGCAGCGATGCTTACCTTAATAAAGAGGGGCTGAAACTGATTCCTAAATCATATAAAGTAGTTAAAACCGATTCCGGAAACAAAATCTATAATGTTTTCGGCGGAGAAGTTAAAATCGGCATTCCGAACAGCGGCGAAGAGGCAAAAGATAAGTTTTATATTTCTTTTGAGGGGCTTGACCGTGAGCAATGCATTGAAATGGCTATGAAAGAATGGCATACCAATAAAGTTGTAGACCTCTATTCTATGGTGGTTAACGGCAACTATTGGTATTGGCCTATTTATGCTTCGGCTACGGCAGGGACTTCTCAGCTGCCGGCAACCCGTTCGGCATTGGCCGGCAAAAGCGTTGATGATTTAGGTCAATGCAATAAGGAGAGCGGCAACTTGATTATGTGGGTGTTTAACTAGGCTTTTGTGTGATTAAATCAGAAAAAATGTTGAAGTTTTAAGATAAAATTGCTAACTATTTAGAAAATAATTTTTATAAAGGAGATACTAATGACAGCTTCTATTGTTTTACCACCGGATTATAAACCTTCAGCCGATGAAGAATATATGAATGACATGCAACTTGAATACTTCCGCCAGAAGCTGGAAAATTGGAAAAAATCCATTGTTTCGCAATCGGTAGATACTTTGGAAGATTTGCGCCAAGGCGGCTTAAATCAGCCGGATGAAATTGACCGCGCTTCATTGGAAACAGATAAATCTTTGGATTTGCGTACAAAAGACCGCATCCGCAAGCTTATTTCCAAAATTGACGCAGCGCTTGACCGCATTGAAGACGGCACATACGGCTATTGCGAAGAAACCGGCGAGCCGATTGGCTTGGAACGCTTGGAAGCACGTCCGGTTGCCACTTTGTCTATTGAAGCGCAGGAACGCCACGAACGCATGGAAAAAACATATGACGATGAGGCTTAGCGCCGCATGACTACAGAAGTTAAAGACTTTATTTTAGCCTCCGGTTCGCCGCAACGCATTGCTTTGTTGCGGCAAATTGCTTATGAACCGAAAAAAATTGCTCCGGCGGATATTTGCGAAGACTGTCTGCCGCATGAAGACCCGCTGCCTTATGTCCGCCGCATGGCTTTGGAAAAAGCGCAGAAAATTGCTGCTGAATATCCTAAAGAAAATATTTTAGCGTGCGACACGATTGTAGCTGTCGGCAAAAAGGTTTTGCATAAGGCTAAAAATGAAGAAGAGC
The DNA here is from genome assembly GCA_963659495.1 of Bacteroidaceae bacterium. GTDB lineage: Bacteria > Pseudomonadota > Alphaproteobacteria > RF32 > CAG-239 > RUG410. Next base: position 3,001 of record CAVKTH010000020.1, read on the forward strand.
AAACTCAGGTTATGAATTTGCTGTCCGGCAAAACACATCGGGTAATCAGCTCGGTTTGTCTGATAAATAAGCAGGGAAAAGTTTCACAGAAAACCGTAAGTTCAAAAATTACCATGAAAAAACTGACGCCGGATGAAATCAAAAGCTATGTGCAGAGCGCAGATTGGCACGGCGTTTGCGGCTATCGCATAGACGGCAGTATTGCAGCCTATGTCAGCCGTATTTTAGGCTCTTACAGCGGAATTATCGGGCTGCCGCTCTATGAAACGCTGAATTTATTAAAAGGGGAGAACATCCGATGAAAGCAGAAAAAATTATATTTGACCGCAATGACGAAGCTGCAGGCATTGCCGTTTTTGATGAAACCGGTTTGATGGAAATTGATATTTATAATGAAAACCGCGCTTTAGAAGGCAATGTTTATTTGGGACGAATCAGCAAAAAAATCAGTTTGGCTAATGACCGCATCGGCTTTATGGTTAATATCGGCGACGGTCACGAGGCTTTTTTAAATTCGTATGAACCAGCCCTGAAAGAAGCTAATATGAGCGAGGGGCAAAGTGTGGTGGTGCAGGTGGCTCAGGAAAAAAGAGCCGAAAAAGGCGCCAAAGTTGTCCGCAATATTCAGCTGGCCGGAACTTATTTAGTTTATTGCCCGTTTAAATTTGATGTTGAAGCTTCTTATAAAATTGAAGATGCTGAAAAAGCAGCTGCTTATAAAAAAATTGTGCAGGAGCATTGTTTGGGGCAGGAAGGCTGGATTCTGCGCACCGCTTCAACTGAGGCTGCCGAAAACCAGCTGGTAGAAGAAATGGCAGCTTTACGCGAAACCTATGAAAATATCCGTAAAAAAGCCCGCACCCTGACAGCTCCGGCGGTTCTGTATACCAAAGAAAATCCGCTGTTTGAATATATCCGCCGCTATAAAGATAGCTTAAAAGAAATTGTGGTAGATACGCCGAAACTGAAAGAGCAGGTAGAAGCCGTATTTTCCGGCACCGTGACTTTGCAGAAAGAGGCTTTTGAAGAGTTCGGCATAGACGATGCGATTGTTGAAGCTTTGAACCGCACCGTAAAATTAAAGCACGGCGGCAATCTGCATATTGAAGAAACCCGCGCTTTTGTGGCGATTGATGTTGACAGCGCCGGCAAGCGCAATGTCGGCGATTTGGATAGCCTGAATATTGAAGCGGCTAAAGAAATCGCCCGTCAAATCCGTCTGCGCAATCTTTCGGGTAAAATCATTATAGATTTTGCCGGTTCTTCGGAATACCGCTTTATGAAAAAAGTTATGGAGACCTTGGAAGAAGAGCTGGCCGATGATATATGTCATAGTCGTGTGCTGGGACTGAGCCGTGCCGGAAACGTAGAAATTCTGCGTCAGCGCCGTCGCCCGAGCCTGCGCGATTTGTATACGGTTGAATGCCCGACTTGCTGCGGAACCGGACGCGTGGAGCCATAAAATTATGGATAATGTCATCAAAACGCATAAATGCCCGATTTGCCATAAATTGTTCAGCGATGACAAATACGCTCCGTTCTGCTCTAAAAGATGTGCGGATATTGACCTAGGACGCTGGTTTAACGGCGACTATTCTGTTCCGGCGGAAACGCTGGATGAAATAGAAACCGAAGAACTTTACGAAGCTTTGGAAAATGAACATGACGGAAAAAACACATAATCAGCAGCCGAATGTTGCTCTGCATACAGACAGTAACTGTTTGGCTATTTGTTTTTCCGGAAGTTTCAAGCAATTTGACGGAGCCGCGGTTTTGCAAAAAATCCGCAGCGCGGTTAAAAAGAATCCGCAATGTATATATTTCAGCGCCGCTAATTTAGAGGAGTGGGATTCATCGCTGCTGCTGCTGATTTTTGATACGGTCAATCAAGCTAAAAAGCAGAATATAAAAACCGAGCTTAAAGGCTTGCCGCAAAATATTCAAGATTTAATCCGGCTGGCGTTTGAGGTAGACCGCTCTCCGGCTAAATCGGATGAAAATAATCTGGGATTTGTGGAAAATATCGGTTATAAAACTATCAGCCTCTGCAAGCTTACAGCCAAGGTATTTCATTTTTGCGGGCAGGCGTTCGGCGCTGTCGGCAGGCTGTTTACGGCAAACACCATTATGCGCGGCAGCGATTTTTTGGCAGCTTTGCAGGACTGCGGTCCAAAAGCGCTGGGAATTGTGGCTTTAATCAGCTTTTTAGTCGGCTTGATTTTAGCTTTTGTCGGCGGCGTGCAGCTGCAGGAGTTCGGCGCACAGATATATATAGCCAGCTTAGTGACTATCGGTATGTGCCGGATTATGGGGGCGATTATGGTCGGTATTATCATGGCCGGACGCACCGGCTCATCGTATGCCGCCGCCATTGGCACCATGCAGGTGAATGAGGAGCTGGATGCGCTGGAAACCATGGGCTTGTCGCGTATAGATTTTTTGGTTTTGCCGCGGCTTTTGGCGTTGGTTATCGCTATGCCGATATTGACAATGCTGTCTGATTTTATGGGAATGGTCGGCGGGGCCTTTGTCGGCGTGGTGCTTATCGGGCTGCCGTGTCAGGAATATTGGAAATATGCGTTTAATGCTTTTCATTTAGGCAACTTTTTAGTCGGCTTATTCCATAGCCTCTGTTTTGGCGTAATTATTGCCTTATGCGGCTGCTATCAGGGTGTCAACTGCGGGCGCAATTCCGACAGCGTCGGTTTGGCTACCACGCGATCGGTGGTTTGCGCGATTGTCTGGATGATTGTGGCAACCGGTATTATTACCGTTATTTGTCAGGAGCTTGATATATGACGGCGATGATTGAAGTAAAAAATTTAACTATGGGCTACGGCAGTTATATTTTGCAGCAAAATGCAAATTTTACCGTGAACAAAGGCGACATTTTTATAATTATGGGCGGAAGCGGCTGCGGCAAGAGCAGTATGCTGCGGGTGCTTACGGGATTATTGCCTCCGCTTAAAGGAGATGTTTTTATTGACGGCGCCAATATCGCTAAGACCTCTGCCGCGCAAATGGAAGAAATCCGTAAAAAATCCGGTATTCTGTACCAAAGCGGGGCGCTGTTCAGCTCTATGACTTTGGCGGAAAATATCGCTCTGCCGCTGCAGCAATATTCAAATTATTCCGCGGCGGAAATTAAAGAATTGGCCTCGCTGAAATTATCGCTGGTCGGTTTGGCGGGGTTTGATGATTTTTATCCGTCCGAAATCAGCGGCGGTATGAAAAAACGCGCCGGTTTGGCTCGGGCTTTGGCGCTGGATCCGGAAATTGTATATTTTGACGAGCCGTCGGCCGGACTTGACCCTATCAGCTCCCGCAATCTGGATGACTTGATTATTGAAATCAACCGCAGTTTAGGCACTACGATTGTGGTAGTGACGCATGAACTGGCTTCTATTTTTGCCATCGGTACAAATTCTATCTTTTTAGACCCGATGAGCAAAAGTATTTTGGCTAAAGGCAATCCGCATGATATTTTGAAGAATCCGCCTAACCGCGAGGTTTTGGAATTTTTAACAAGAGGTAACGCAAATGCAAAAGAATAAAACCTATAAAATGGTCGGACTTTTTGTTTTAACCGGCTTTTTAGTTTTTGCCGCTATAGTATTTCATTATGTCGGCAAAAAGTTTGCTTCTGATGATTCACAGTATGTGGTTTTATATTTTGAAGAGTCTATTCAAGGCTTGAATGTCGGTTCATCGGTAGTGTTTAAAGGCGTTGAAGTCGGGCAGGTTGCCAAAATCAGCCTGATAACCAACCTGCAGAACGGAACTTTCAAAATGCCGGTGTTTATCACATTTAAGCAAAACCGCTCTTTTCAGATGAAAGACGGTCAGGATGCTTCGCCGGAAGAAATTTTGCACAGCCTGATAGAAAAAGGCCTGCGCGCCCGCTTAATCAGCGCCAACTATTTAACCGGACAGCTGATGATTGAATTAGACATGGATCCGAGCGCTCCGGCAATTTTGCGCGGCACCGGCGAACATCTAGAAATTCCGACGGTTATTTCTTCTATCGGCATGATATCTAAAGACCTGCAGGAAATTCCGTTCCGTGAAAATATGATGCAGCTGGGCAATCTGTTAAAAGAGCTGGACGATAAGCTGCCGCCGATTATGGATAATCTTTACAGCATAACCAATAAAACCGATAAGCTTTTAGACGGGCAGGCTACCAGAGCCGAAAAAACTATAACAAACTTTAATGCCATGGTGGAGCAAATGTCCCGAGCCGGACGCTCTGTGCAGAATTTGGCCGACTATCTGGAACGCCATCCGGAAGCAATGTTACAAGGTAAAAGGAGACCGAGATGAAAAAGTTTTTTATATACTGCGCTGCATTTTTAACCGCCGCCTGCTGCTGGCGTTCTCCGGATTCATCATTTTATATGATGAACAGCCAAGGGCTTGAAAAAGTTTCTGACAAACAGCTCAGCGTTGCCGTGCAGACTGTCAATGTGCCGGATTTGCTTGACCGTCCGCAAATGGTAACCTACGATGCTAAATCGCAGAAAGTCAATATGCTGGAATTCAGCCGCTGGGGCGAGGCTCTGCCTGCAGTTTTGCAAAATACCGTTACCAATGATTTAATGATTTATCTGCCTAAATCATATATTAAGAGCGCCCGCTATGATACGGAGACTCTGCCTTATAATGTGAAAATAGAAATTAACAAAATAGAAGCTTACCGCGGAGACAAAGTTAAGCTTTCAGCATGGTGGACAATCCTGAATGCAGATAATGTGGTTCTAAAACGCCGTCAGTCTGCTTATGAAACTGCGGTTAACGGCGAGACAATCGCTGAGCTGGTAAAAGCTGAAAACACGGCTGTTCATCAGCTGAGCAAAGATATAGCTCAGACTTTGAGCAAAATGTAGCTAAATGCGCTTATCGCTGCAATGGCAATAGGCGCTTATCGGGCAGCTTTCGCATAACGGGCGCTGTGCTTTGCAGGTATAGCGTCCAAACAGCACCAGCCAATGGTTTGTGTTGATGATTAAATCTTCCGGCAGAACTTTCAGCAAGTCTTTTTCCACTTCCAGCGGCGTTTTGCCTTGGCTGAAATCCAGACGGTGAGAAATACGCATAACATGAGTATCAACCGCCAAAGTCGGTTTGCAGTACCATACATTCATAACCACATTAGCGGTTTTGCGCCCCACTCCGGCAAGGGTAGTCAAAACATCGCGGTCAGCCGGAACTTCGCCGCCGAAATCAGCCGCAAGCTGCCGGCTCATTTCCATAATGTTTTTAGCCTTGTTATTATAAAGCCCGATGGTCTTGATATAATCTTTAAGCTTGTCAATCCCTAAATCCAGCATTTTCTGCGGGGTGTCAGCGATTTTGAAGAGGGCTTCCGTTGCCTTATTTACGCCTTTATCCGTGCTTTGCGCCGACAGCATTACCGCCACCAGCAGCGTATAGGGATTATGAAAGTGCAGCTCGCATTGCGGATTGGGATTTTCTTTTTCAAAAATCCGCATGATTTCTAAAATTTCAGAAGTTTTGCGCATTAAGCCTTTACGCCTCCGGCGCCTGCGGCCTTAGGGGCGTTTTCATCCAGCGGCCAGCGCGGACGCGGCTTAAAGTCTAGCGGGCTGACATAGCCTTTGCGGAAGCGCTCCAGACCAGCCCAGGCCACCATAACGCCGTTGTCCGTGCAAAAGCGAATCGGCGGAGCAGCAAATTCCAAGCCGTGCTTTTCTGCCAACTGATTAAGCTTGCCGCGCAGATAGGTGTTGGAAGCTACGCCGCCGGAAACTACCAGATGATGTCCGTTCGGGTATTTCTGCTTAAAATAGGCAATGGCTTTTTCCAGCTTACGCACCAGACAATCGGTTGCCGTCATCTGAAAACAAGCGCAGATGTCTGCAACGTCCTGCTTTGGCAAAATGGCGTGTTCAACTTCTCCATCCGGCGAATAAGATTCAATAATTTTCCGCACTGCGGTTTTTAAGCCTGAAAACGACAGGTTGCAGTCGCCGGAGTTCAAAAGCGGGCGGGGCAGGGTAAAGCGGGAATCGTTGCCCATAGCGGCTAATTTTTCAATCATCGGACCGCCGGGGTAACCCAAGCCAAGCATTTTTGCCACTTTATCAAAAGCTTCGCCGGCAGCATCGTCTATGGTTGTGCCTAAGCGCTCATATTCGCCGACATTTTTAACCACCAGAATTTGACAATGACCGCCTGAAACCAGCAGCAGCAAATACGGAAATTCTATGGGATGCACTAAGCGGGCGCATAAAGCGTGTCCTTCCAAATGGTTTACAGCAATAAAAGGCTTGTTCAGCGCCAAGGCCAAAGCCTTTGCCGTCATAACGCCGACAACCACGCCGCCGATTAACCCCGGTCCCGAAGAAGCGGCAATAGCGTCAACCTCATTTAAGGAAACATGCGCGCGTTCCAGACAAGCGCTGACAATTTCATCCACATGTTCCAAATGGGCGCGGGCGGCAATTTCCGGAACCACGCCGCCGTAGCGTTTATGCTCTTCCTGCGACTGCAGAGCCTCGCCTAAAATTTCTTTTTCATCTGTAACCACAGCCGCGCCGGTATCGTCACAGCTGCTCTCTATTCCCAAGACAATCATTTATTTATTCCACTATCTTTTTTTGTTTATCATCTGTAAACTTTTTTTCGTTATAACTATATGAAATATAATCTGGCAATTTGTCAAGAAAAAGGATACATAAAATGGCTAAAATTGAAAAAAAAGAAGAAGTTAAACCTGCTGAAAGCGTAACAGCTGAAAATAAACCGAAGCAAACATCAAAAAGCTATGCCGGTATTGTCTGCCTGATTGCCCTGCTGTGCTGCGCGGGCAGCGTGGTTTATAACATAGAGCTGACAAAAACTCTGAATGAAGATTTAGCCGCTCAGCTGGCCGCTGATTATAATTCAAAGATAGGAGCATTAAAGTCGCAGCTGAATAAGCTGAACAATGTGCCGCAGCCGGTTTTGCCTGAGACCGAAAAAGCACAGCCGGCAGAGCTGTCTGAGGCAGAATTGCAGCAGCTGGCCGAAAAGATTATTCCGCTGTTGCCGCAGCCGGAAAAGGCTGAAAGCAATGCCGAAACCCAGAAGCCTGCAGAACCGGCAGAATCAAGTCCAGCCGCCGTAACTGCGCCGGAAGTTCTGCTGGCGGCCGGAGCTTTAACCGTCCGCGGCTTGGCGGAAGACGGCTTGCCGTTTGACTATGAAACAGAGGTTCTGCAGATTTTAGCTGCCGGCAACGAAACCGCTCTTAACTATATTGCCAATATCAAAAAATACGCCGTTTCTGGGATTAAAGGACGGGCGATGTTGATTGGCGAATTTAATAAAGTGTATGCGGATTTAAGCGGTGTACAGTCTAAAAAAACTGCTGCTCCTGAAATTCAGGAAACTTGGGATGAAGCTCTGCTGCGCCGCTTAAAAGAGCTGGTGGAATTTAAAAAGCGCGAAGACAAGCCGGCTGTTGTTTTTCCTAAAGCGCCGGATGAAGTTCATCTGCTGGTTAATAACGGCGATTTTGCCGAGGCTTTGAATAAGCTGAAAACCGACCGCAAGTACAGCGAAGTAAATTCAGAAGAGCTGAACTCTTGGATTTTGCAAACTCAGAATTATCTTGATTTTGAGCAGGCTGTAAACGGTTTAATTATGAACTCGTTAGCTAATCTGCACTTAAAAGAAATGGAGCGCACAAAATGAGTATAGCAGAATTGCAAAAGCTTTGGCAGCAGAAATACGGCTGTGTTCCGGCTCAGCTGGAAAAAGTTAAAGAAATTCATGCCGCAGCAACGGCTTTTAATACCAATATTGACGCGGTTTTGAAAATCAGCGGCAAGCGCTTGGGCGAGCTTATAAAAGCTGTTGGTTTAAGCGAGGCGGAGTTTAACAGTCCGCGGACTTTGCTGGAAACGCCGCAGGATGCTGTTCACGGAATTGTTAAGTGTTTTAGCCGCGGTATTGCCGAAGAATGGATAACCGATGACAAAGCTGTTTATGAGTGGATGCGGCAAAGTCTGGGCTATGACCGTCTGCAGATGGGCGGTCAAGGCGGAATTGTCGCCAATGCTTTGGCGGTGCTGGGCGTGCAGAATGTTTTTGTTCATACCAATTCGCATCCCAAACTGCAGGCTCAGCAATTTCTGCCTTTGGCGAACCTTTTGGGCATAGATGAAAACGGCAAGGCCTGCCGTGCCTGCGATATTGACCGGGCGGATGAAACTCCGCTTATCCATTGGATTATAGAGTTTGATATCGGCGACTCGTTTACGGCTTGGGGCAAAGAATTTACCTGCCCGAAATCTAACCGCTTTATTGCTACCTATGACCCGGCAAATATTGATTTGGTTATAAATCAAGGCTTTGTAAAGCATTTGTCGCAGCACGGCTATGATTATCTGATACTTTCGGGCTATCATAATTTAACCTCTAAACGCCGCGGCGTGGAATTAGTAAATGAGTCGGTAGCTTTGATAAAAGACTGGAAACAGCACAATCCGCGGGGAATTATTCATCTGGAGCTGGCCTCTACCCAAGATAAAAAAGTGCGCGCCGCTATTATTGAAAAAATTGCGCCGCTGGCGGATTCCTTGGGCTTGAATGAGCGTGAAGCTTTGGATGCGCTGGAAGTTATTGACGGGCAAAAGTATCAGGAATTGGCGCATGAAGATTTAACCGCTCCGCGTTTATTTGAAATTGTGCGGCTGATTAAAGAAAAAACTAAAGCGCCGCGTATTCAGCTGCATATGTTCGGGCTTTATTTAACGCTGCAGGATAAAGATTTCAGCCTGCTGCCGGAACAGAACCTGCGCGGAATGATGCTGGCTTCCACCATTGCCGCCACCAAAGCCGGAACCGGCAAAATAGAAGAGCATGACAAGCTTTTATGGGCGCATGGACAAGAAGTTTCGGAAATCAGCCTGAATAATCTGCAGGAGCTGGCTGCGTTTTTACAAAAGCCGGAGCTTGTGCAAACCGGAATCTGCGAATATGAGGGCTGCAATGTGATTGCCGTACCGACGATTATTATTGCCAAACCGCTGACTCTGGTCGGTATGGGCGACACCATTTCTTCGGTTTCGCTCATCGGCGCCAGATAATAAGGCGCGCTTAAGACTAAAAATGAAAGCTGTCGGTTAAGTTTACGGCGCGGCTGTTAAACAATATTTTGCCTTGCGAATCGTCCAAGTTGAAAACCCAGTCTGCAAAATATTTTTGATTTTCAGCGATAAACGGCTGCACCTCTTTGCGGGCCAGACGCGTACTTTCCAGACTTACAGCCAGCCAGTAGTCATTTTCTGCCGGCTGATAAACATTCAGCACATAAACCAAGCCAATCTCGGTTTCCACCCTGATTTGATGAGGAGCCGCCTGCGGAAAATCTGCAATAAAATCTTTTTTGAACGCAATACCTTGATAGCTGATGTATGACAGCGCTGCGGTCAGATTCTGCAAGCTTGGAGATTTCGGCAGATAGGCGGCGACGGCTTCTTTAGACAGCGAGGCGTCTGGCAGTTTTATATTTTCTATAATCTTGGCCGGAATTTCCAAAAGCGGAAACGGCATCCAAGCACCGGCAGCGCCGGAAAAAGCCCCGACCGCGCTGATAGTATAGACATAGGGATATTCATCGCGTTTGGCATAGCGGAATTCTTCATCGCTGCTGCCGCCGGAAATATTGATTTTATCTAAAAGATTTCCCTCGTCGTCAAAAGTTTCTACGGCAATTTTTTGGGCGTTGTCCAAGCCATAGCTCTGCCATTCAGAGGTTTTATTTTCATCCGCGGCAACAATAACGGAATTGTTCAGCATATTATAAAAAGCGGCCAGCTGTCCGGCATTGACAAAGTAATCAGCAGCTTCTTTCAGATACCAAATTTCGTCTTTTTCATAAACATTTATTTCTCCGTCCGCAGTAGTCATTTTTATATGCTGCAGCCGCGCGATGTTTCCGCGGGTTTGGGCAAAGGTGTAGTTTCCGCGGACGTTCAGCCCCAATCTGCGGTGGGCATACCAGCCGGAAAATGCGGCAAAAATCCCTAAAACAAGTACAATCAGAGCGCTCCACAGCAGTTTTTTAGACATTATATTTCTCCTTTATCCGCTTAATCCGCCGGTGCATTAAAAATTTAGCCAAAACCGAAAGCAGCAAAACCAGCAAAGCCGGAATAGCAATAATCTGCATAATCATCATTTTGGCAACGGCATAGCTGTATTGCTGTTTCATTTTATAATCCAGATTTTGCAGCTGCTGTTCGTTTTTAGAAAGTTCGCGTCCGGACTCGCCGATTTGGCGCAGCTGTTCAAAAATCTGCATGTCTTCATTGCTGTTTTCAAATAAAATCCGTTTCTGCTCTTTGATTTTATTTTGCAAAACGCGGTATTCCACTTCGTCTTTGCTGAAAATATTTTTATTCAGGCGCTGGCTGATGCTGTCTTTATTCAAAATCATGCTGTTCAGAGGAAGCAGCTCATAGTCCGCATTGCCGGCCAGATAGTCAATTAAGGATTTAGCCGCTAAGCCGTTGCCGCTTTTTTCTATCACGCTGTAAGGGTTGCGGTCGGGCGAGTTTTCGGCAACCCAGAAAGGTTCTTCCAAAAAATCTACATCGCTGACTAAAGCAACAGTTCCGGAGGCAGCCGAACGCGTCAGAAGCGGACGCATGCCGGCGGCTAATTCGCTGCCGCTAAACGGGTTTTTGGTATAAAGCGAGATAAATGAACCTTCCATAACCGCGCCGATAAGTCCGTTTTCATTGACAATAAACGGTTTAACCTCAACCGCCGGATTGTCTATTTCAAACAAAAGGGCTTTATTCAGTTTCAGCACCATCGGGTTATAGCCGAAAAATTTATCGGTTTTTCCGTCATCCGCCGGATTCAGCAGCTTAACGCCCCAGTTGGTTAAAAAGTCGGTAATCTGCAAGTCTTCGCCGTTGGTTAAATCGGATTGGCTGGCGGTATAAAAATCAAAGAACACGGCTACTTTGCCGCCGCGCATTAAAAATTGGTCTAAAGCATAGCGCAAAGCCGCCGAAATCGCTTTAGGGTTAATCAAAACAATAATGTCTACTTTAGAAGAAAAGTCATACATAGAGGGCGAGACATTGAAAACATTGTAATCATTTTCCCAGCTCAGGAGAATTTCCTGCAAGCCCTCTAAATTCTGCATATTGTCCACATATACGCCGATATTTTTCAGGCGTTCCGGCTCTGTTACCTTGAGGACGGCAATGTCAATATCTTTTTCGGCTAAAGGCTGGCGCTGCAGCAGAAATTGTTTTATAACGGCTTCCTGTCCGTCTTGCGAGCGGACTATGGCTCCGAAATAATCGCGGCTGCCCGCAGCATTGGTTTCAAAATACAGTCCTTTTTCCAGCACTTTTTCTTCTAACTCCGAAAACGGCTCAACATAAGTGACGTTAACAGTTACCATGCCTTTGGCGGCTCGGCTGTAACGCTGCAAAAAGCGCTGAACTTGCTGCATATAATGAAAATAGTCAGGGTTGGATTTTATATAATCCTTTGCGGCGTAAACATCTATGATAACCTGCTTTTCCAGATTATTCAGCAGGTTAACCGTCTGGGCTTTCGGAGTGTAAAAAGATGAAGCAGTTAAATCGGCTTTGCTTTCAAAAAGATTAGAGGCGGCAAAATTAAAAAATCCGGCTCCGCACAAAGCTAAAATAGTCAGCAGGCTCAATTTAGCAGTTTTATAGTTTTGTGTGCTGCTATGCAGCGGCAGGGCGATGATATTCAAAAACAAAAATACGGCGGCAAGCGAAATAAAATATAAAATATCAGAAATTCCGACTTCGGCAAATAAAAAGTTATTGTAAACAGCGTATAAGCCGGAATACGGCAAAACCAGCCAGAGCGCCGTAAAGAAAAATCCGCCCAGATAGGCTAAAATCAAACTGCGGGATAAAGAGGAGATAAAGCATCCGGCGGCACAGTAAAATAAAATAAGTAGCAGCAATCCGCTATAGCTTGAGGCAACATTCTGCCAATCCAGCTGCAGCCAGCCGCCGGAATAGCAGATAAACGGCAGCAGACCCAGCGTCATCAGCAGGCAGAATAAAACAGCGGCGCAGAATTTTGCCATGGTCAGAACCGTAAAAGATATCGGCTGCGTAAGCAAAAATTCTATAGTGCCGGAGCGGTATTCCTCTGCCCAGCTCCGCATGGTTAAAACCGGAACCAGCACCGCCAAAATAATAGGCTGTGCATAGAACACCGCATATAAAGCGGTGTCGTGCATTGCCAGATATGAGCCAAAATAAAAAGCGGCGCCGATTGTCGCAAATAAGTAGGTAAATATTATAAAATAAGCCGGCAGGCCGCGGAAACAGCTGCGGAGTTCTCGTAATAATAAAGTCGTAAATTGCTGCATTTTTATTCTCCGGTCATTTTTTTGAAAGAAGCCAGCAAGCTTTCCGGCGCTGATTTTTTGAACTTGGCAATTCCGGCATCGGCGGCCAGATGTCCTTTGTGCATAAGCAAAACCCGCTGCGCCATAGCTTCAACATCTTCAAGCGCGTGCGTGGAAATAATCACTGAATGATTTTTGGCATAGTTTTTAATAATTTTGCGGATGCTCTCTTTTTGCAGCGGGTCAAGCCCTTCCGTCGGCTCGTCCAAAAGCAGAATTTCCGGCTCCGTCATTAGCGCCGCCGCCAGTTCCGCCCGCTTTCGGAAGCCTTTGGATAAAGTGTCCAGCCGCTGAAATTCCACAGATTTAAGGTCTAGTTTTTGAATAACGTTCTGCAGTCTCGGGCTGATTGTTTCAGCGGGAACTTTTTTCAGTTCTGCAGCAAACAGCAAAAATTCAACCGTGGTCATTTCTCCGTACAAGGCAGAAATTTCTGGAACATAGCCGATTTTGTTCAGATAAGCCACACGGCCGGAGTTTATATCTGTTTCATCGGCTTTTATAGAACCGCTGTCAGCTTCCAGATAGCCGCTGATAAGCCGAAATAAAGTGGATTTTCCGGCGCCGTTTTCGCCCAGCATTACCACAGTTTCATTTTTTTTCAGGCTCAGGCTGACGCCGTCAACCGCTTTAATCGTTCCGAAATATTTGCAGACATTCTCAATAACCAGCATTAAATGCTCCATAAAATCTAAACAATATATGCCATATTAACAGCATTTTATTAAACTTTAACAAATATTTTCAACTTTTTACAAAAAACTTTAATGACAAATCGTTTTTATTGGAGTAATAATAGTCAAAAATATAGCAAAAGCGGAGTAAAATTTTGGATACTTTCAGCAAAGAAGAAATTAAAAACTTTATTATCGGTTTATGCGTTATCTGCGTATTTGCCTTGGGTATGGTTATATTTAAGCTGCAGCGCAATGTCTGGAAAGGCGCCGAAGATACGGACTATCAAATTTATGCCACGTTTAACCGCACCGACGGCTTGGTGGTCGGCAATAAAGTCCGGATGTCCGGCATGGATATCGGCCGCGTGGTCAATTCGGTGCTGGACAGCGACTATCGGGCAACGCTGACATTGCAGATTGCCGCGCATGTGCAGATTCCGGATGACAGCAGCGCAGCCATTGTCAGTTCCGGCATTATGGGCAATAAGTATATAGAAATAGAACCGGGCGGCTCTGAAGACTATATCGCACCGGAGGGCGAGTTCAGCTATACGCAGGACGCAATGATTTTGGAAGAGCTGATTGACCGTGTTATTTCTATGGGCAAAGCCAAGCGTAAAAAATCTTGTCCGCCGGCTGATGAAAATAAATCTGCAAATGTAACAGAAAATATGGAGTAATAAAATGAAAAAGAAACCTGTTGAAACCATTATGGGCTTAGTTGTGCTGGTTGTCGCCCTGCTGTTTTTGGCTTTTGCTTACCGCGTTTCGGATTTGCAGGTTGTTAAAGGCTATCCGCTTAAGGCCGAATTTATGAAAGTCGGCGGCTTAAGCATTGGTTCGGACGTGCGCATCAACGGCATAAAAGTCGGCACGGTTACTTCGCAGAAGCTGAATAATGAAGATTATATGGCTGATGTGACTTTCAGCATTTCTTCCGATATTAAACTGCCTAAAGACAGTACGGTGTCTATTGTCAGCGACGGCTTGGTCGGCGATAAGTTTGTAAAGATAGAGCCGGGAAAATCGGATGAATATCTGAAAGCAGGCGACTCTTTTGCCAACACTAAAGATTTTAAGACCATAGAAGACATGGTGGGAGAAATCATTTTTATGGTAACTGACGACGGAAGCAAAGATGAAGCTGAATAAATTTGTTCTTGGCGCCGCAGCGGGATTAAGCTGTTTTGCTGCCGATGCTGCGGAAATTGATATGAATACGGCGCGCATGCAGGCAATGGATAAAATTACCGGACATGTCAGCGTTATCAACGTTCCGGTCAACGGCAGCGTTAAATTCGGATCGCTGTCTATTGTGGTCCGCAGCTGCAAAACGCGTCCGGCCGAAGAGGCTCCGGAAAACTTTGTTTTTGCCGATATTACAGACAAAAGCCTGAAAGGCGAAGAGATAAATATTTTTAAAGGCTGGATGCTTTCATCGTCTCCGGCCACAAATGCTCTGGAACATCCGATTTATGACGTGTGGCTGCTGCAATGTCTTAACACCAAAGTAGACCAATCTGCGCTTTTAGATGAAAAACAGCTGGCTGAGCGCGATAATTTGCCGATGTCTGAACGCAAAATCTTGGAGAACAGCGTTTCCGGCGAGCTGAAAACTGAAGAAAAAGCTCCGGAAAAAACGGAAGAAAATACGAAAAAGCCGATGAGCGAGATGGAATATCTGCCGGATGAAAGCGAAGACGGCAAGCCGGAAACCATTGCTGAACCGGCAGAAGCTGAAAATTCGGAATTTTCTTTTGATGAAGATGATGATACAGCGGAAATTCAAAATGAAATCAGCCGGATAAAATCGGACTGGGAAAATAAAGACATTAACGCAGAAAAGCAATAGCCGCCGCCAGCAGCAGAATGTACAGCAAATCTCCGCTGATGTAGCGGAAACCCTGCCGAAAATCGGTGCGCGACGGCATGGCGTTTTCTATAATTACCGTCAGCAGAAAAATATACAGCAGATAAGAGCCGAAGCTTAATTTTACTATTTCAAAAAAATGCCTGTTTAATAAAAAGGCAAAAATGAGCAGCAGCAGCGGCGCCAAAGAAGTCGGCAGAGCATTATAAAATTTCAGGTTAGAAAAGCCGACTTGTCCGGTTACATAGTGGTCGTCAACTTTTTTAGGAAAAAGCGAAAAAGTTACCGGACGGGCGTTTAGCAGCAATCCGACAATAAAATGCGCGCATTCATGCAAAACAGTCCCCGGCAAGTTTATGAGCATGGCCAGCCACATGCTTTTATAGGCGGAATGTTTCAAAGAAGAAAGCACAATTACTGCCAAAATCAAAAAGAAGCGGTCAGCAGTCAAAGCGGCTAAAAAGGACGGCGAATCCAGATATGCAAAAAAGTCTTTCATGCGGGCGCCTATTTCTTTTCTAACACGGTCAATCCGGCGACATAGGTGTTGAACATCAGCTGGCAGATAGTTTCTTTATTCACTTTAGTAAACGAATCCAAAATATCTTTGGTTAAGAAAGAACTCAGGGCAAACAAACTCAGCCATAAAACCTGTGAGGATAAAATGCGTTCCGGGCGCTCCATGTTAGGGATTAGCTGCTGAAGTAATTTGTTAATCAGACCGGTGATTTTTACGACTTTACGCAGATAAAAATAAGAAAAAGCGTGGTTATTGTTGCGTAAATGAAAGCTGTGCAGCATGTACCACAAATTTTTGTTTTCCATAACAAAATCTACAAACTCATGCAAAAAGGCGTTCATATCGGCAAAAGCGTCTCCGGTTTTTGCGACTTTTTCCAGACGCAGAGCCAGCTCATCCAAAGTCATGTAGTTTTGGATTACCACAAAATTATCCATATTGGAAAACTGGTTATAAATAGCGCCGACCGAACAGCCGGAAGCCTCGGAAAGCTTGCGCACGGTCAAAGCCTCGGTGCCTTTTTCCTGCACAATTCTGCGGCCGGTTTCCAATAGCAAATTTTGTATATTGTCTTTTTCCATTTCAGTAATAAATTTTATCCGTGTTTAACAAATTATTTGCATTTACGGCGTTAGAATAGCGCAAACCTTTAAGGTATTCAATTTTTTTTTACGGTTATCAAAGGGATAATTATGAAAACTTTATTTTTTCTTTTGGCTTTTCTTTTTATTGCGGCGGCAGGCAATGCTCAAATGGTGGAATTGTTTGACGACGGCACGGAAGATATAGTTGATGAGATAATAAATACGCCGTCTGAGCCGGAGGTTTCGGAAACTGACCAAGCTAAAGATTCGGCGCGCGATTTGCTGCAGCAGAAGCCGACAATTTTAAATTTGCGGAAAAATGACATAAAGTCTTTGGAGCAGCTGCAGGAAAAAACTCAAAAAATCCGTTCTAAAACCGAAGAAATCGCCCAGAAAAAAGAAGAGGCCAAAGAAACCGAAGAAGACCGCATAAATAAGCTGAAAGCTCAGTATCAGCCGGCTCCGTTCGGGCTTTATTGGGCGGCTCCGCAGGAAAATATCCAAAAGTTTGGGTTTGAGCTTAATCCGGCCGAACGCAAAGATTATAGAAACGTTTTTCAAGTTGCTAATCCGCAGCAAAAAAATAATACATTTGCCTATATTATTGCCATTTTCGGCGTGCAGGATAAGCTCTGGTGCATTTACGCGCAGGGAATCCCGCAGGAGGATGACGCCAAAGCCTCTAAGGTTTTAGCTCTGTATCATCGCTATTATGAAGCTCTTTCTGCAAAATACAGCAATGCGGAAGAGCATTTTGACCCGTATACTTATGAAGAGCAGCTGATAAAAGGCGAGGGCGAAAAGAAAAAAGTTATAACCGTAACCAAGCAAAATCCGCTGGGCGGAGACAACTTTCTGCAAGAGCTTCAAGAGGGCAAGGCGGTGCTGTACGCCACATTCCAAAATGATAAAATCGGGGTGACTCTGGGAGTTTCCGTGGACGGCGACGGTAAAAGCTATATTTCGGTAGATTATAAAGATTTTGCCCTGATGGACAGCGAACAGCAGACAATTTTGAACAAAACTATAGAAGATTTATAACTATAAAGGACTAAAATTATGACTAAAGTTAGTTTTTGCGGAATTTCCGGCAGCGGCATGAGTTCATTGGCTCAGATTTTGAAACTTTCCGGCTATGAGGTTCAGGGGTCTGACCGCAATTTTGATTTACAGCGCGATTTAGAAAATAAAAAAGCTTTGGAAAGCCTCGGCATTAAAATGTTTCCGCAAGACGGCTCCGGCATAACTTCTGATTTGGATTTTGTCTGCGCTTCTACGGCGGTGGAAGATACAATTCCGGATATTAAAGCCGCTAAGGAAAAAAATGTTCCGATAAAGACCCGTCCGCAGCTGCTGAGTGAGCTGTTTAACGGCTATAAATATGGTATTGCTGTCGGCGGAACTTCCGGCAAAACCACAACTGCGGCTATGGTCGGCTATATTTTGGATAAGTCCGGACAAAAGCCGTGTCTAATCAACGGAGGTTTGCTGCGCGACTATGAAGACCGGGACGGGATTGCCAATGTTATTTATAATAAAGGCGATATCTGCGTGGTGGAAGCCGATGAAAGCAACGGCAGCATAGATCTTTATAATCCGTATGTTTCGGTTATTAACAATATTTCTCACGACCACAAAAGCATAGAAGAGCTGATTGCGCTTTTCCAAAATTTATGCAGCCGCACCAAGCAGGCGATTGTGGTTAATGATGATTATGAAACCTGCCGCACGCTTGCGCATTCGCACAAAATTACATTTTCGCTGAAAAATCCGCAGGCTGATTTTTATGCTGAAAATATAAAGCCGCTGCCGCATGGTACGGAATATGTTTTGGACGGCAAAGCCTATACTCTTAAGCTCATCGGGCATTTTAATGTAGCCAATGCGCTGGCAGCCATTGCCGCCTGCAGCGTTATGGGGGTAAAAGCGGAAAAAGCAGCGGAAATACTGCAGAATTTCAGCGGAACCAAACGCCGTCTGGAAGTAATCGGGCAGAAAAACGGGATTACCGTAATAGATGATTTTGCTCATAATCCGGATAAAATCACCGCTTCGGTCGGGGCTTTGCGCCAATACGCCGGACGTTTGCTGATTATGTTTCAGCCGCATGGCTTTGGTCCGATGCGCTCTATGGGCAAAGAAATTATGGAAAGTTTTGTTAAAAACATGCAGCCGGAAGATGTTTTGGTTATGCCGGAAATTTTCTTTGTCGGCGGCACGGTGACTAAAGATATTTCTTCGGCGGATTTAATTGACTATGCGCATAAGCTGGGCAAGCAGAATGCTTATTTCGCCGCTGATAAAAAAGCCGCGGCCGAGCTGTTGCTGAAAGAAGCAAAATCCGGCGACAGAATCGTGATTATGGGCGCCCGCGATAACTCTTTAACTGATTTGTGCAAACATATTTTAGAAAGATTATAGGCTATGGAAAAACTCAGCAAGGGCGATAAAATTGCTTTAATTGCTCCGTCGGCGCAAATCGGGAGCATTGCGAAAATTGAAAAAGGCTTGAATTTTTTGCAGTCTTTGGGGGTTGAGCCGGTTTTTGCTCCTCATCTTTATGAAGTGCGCCGCTATATGGCCGGTACGGATAAAGAGCGGGCAGCAGATGTTAATTGGGCTTTTGCGCAGCCGGATGTCAAAGCTGTTGTTTGCGTGAGAGCGGCAGCCGGAGCGGCTCGTATTTTGCCTTATATTGACTATGAGCTGATTAAGCGGAACCCTAAGCCGCTAATCGGCTTTTGCGACAATGCCGCGTTAATGCTGGCGCTTAATAAAAAATCCGGCGCTGTCAGCTGGAACGGTTTTCTGCCGACATACGATTTTAGAGAAGATACGCTGAATCCGCTGGTAGAAAAGAGCTTCAGGCAGCTGATTTCCGGCGAGCCTCAGAAGATTGTTTCGGGCATCACGCTGCGGGTCGGCAAGGCAGAAGGCACTTTTTTATGCAGCAATCTGAGCGTGCTGATGAAGCTTGCCGGTACGCCGTATTTTCCGGATTTACGCGGCAAAATTTTGCTGATTGAAGATATACACGAGCGCCTGCATAAAATAGACTTAATGCTGCAGCAGCTGAAACAGCAGCCGTATTTTAC
The DNA here is from genome assembly GCA_963659495.1 of Bacteroidaceae bacterium. Classification (GTDB taxonomy): domain Bacteria; phylum Pseudomonadota; class Alphaproteobacteria; order RF32; family CAG-239; genus RUG410. Next base: position 22,174 of record CAVKTH010000020.1, read on the forward strand.
GGAGCTGAAAGGGCTTATTTTCGGACACTTTACGGATTGCAGCGGTGACGAAGAAGACGGAACGCTGGATGATTGTTTTGCCGACTTTTTGTATGAAACAGATTTTCCGTGCGTCAAAGATTTTGAGTTCGGCCACACTCCGGCGCGCTATGTTTTGCCTCTGGGGGCTAAAGCCAAGTTTGATGCGGATAAGGCTTGTTTAGAAATTGTCAGCTATTAAGCCGTAAATTTTTTGAGCATATTCTAAATTAAGCTTGTTTACCAGCTGCAAAAAAGTAAAAACGCCGTCCCATGATTTGCTGGCAAAAGCTAGAATTATTCCGTTGCTGAAAAGATTGGCGCCGACGATGACAATTCCGGAAAAGATAAATCCTTCTTGGCTGAGGTCGGTTTGCTGCGGATGCACCTGGGTCAGCACTACCAGCCAATGATAGGCTAAAAAATAGCCTAATATAGCATAAATCAGCCAATTTCCGCCGCTGACCGATAATAATGACGGCATCAGCAGCATATAAATAAAAGCAAACAGCGGGAAAAAATAAGGCGCTAAAGAAATCAGCCAGTTGCCGTGTCCGTTCAGCTGCATGGAGCCGCCGCTGCCGTCCGGATTCAGGCGGATTCTTCCGGCAATATGCAGGGTTAAATAAGCAAAAAACGTGTGCGTCAGTTCATGTGAAATTACCTGCATGGCGTTGCGGGTGCTGTAGCCGGAGAGGAAAATCGTACCCCAAAAAAAGACGAATCCGGCGCCGAGTACAAAGAATTTAAAGGTAAAAAAATCAAAATAGCGGTACACATTCAAAAGCGCCGGCAGCGAAAACAGCAGATACAGCGCCGCGGGCAGCTTTAAGATATTGATAATCCAATCGGTTATTTTATACATTTTTCCCTCAAATTTTAGATAAATATTAACCTCAATATCCTAAAATATTTTTAATAACAGCATGAAAGGACAACAAAATGCCTGATTTTAATACTTTTGACTTTATGGTAACCGATGAAAACGATGTTATGCTGCTGCTTTATGCCCGCGATACCGCTCCGGAAAATCCGACTGTACAGCTGAATTATGATGAACATAATATTGTTTTAAGCCGCAATGCCGAAGATGTCTTGACCCTGGAAAATGTGGAAGATGAAATTTTTGACAATCTGCAGGACGATAATACTTTGCTGGTATGCGAGATAGAGCCGACAGACAGCGAAGAAGACGCGGAAATTGTTTATACCTATGAAGCAAATATAATATGAAAAAATAAACATACATACCAGAAAGTATATTTATTTTCTTGAATTAGGGCATTAAGCAAACTATAATATATGTTTGTGGAGGAATTATAATGCGTAAAGTTCTATTTTTAGCCGTTATGGCGGCAATGACTGTGCAGACTGCAAAAGCGGACACAATCATTGTTATGGATGATAACAATAATATAAAACAGCAAATTTATACTTTGCCTAACTCTGCGGTGCAGACTGTGCAGACAGCTCCGGCCGCGCCGGTTGCCGTGCAGGCTCAGCCGGTTTATGTTACGGGAGCTCCTTTGCCGCCGCAGCAGGTAATTGTTACACGTCCGGTTCCGCCGGTGGTGGTAGTCAGAGAAACTCCGGCTCCGCGCAATTACTATTATGATTCGGTTGCTACTTCGGCTGTCGCCGGATTTACCGGCGCGCTGGTCGGCAGCGTTATCTTCGGCGGGGGCGGACATCATCATCACCACCATAGAAGATAAGCTGTATTTTATAAAGGCGGCAGCAAGCTAAAACCATAAGATTACAGCACAGTCTTCCTTGTCGTTTACGCAAGTATGGCAGGCAGAATTGATATCTGACAAGGTTATATCTCGGAGGCACTTGCTGCTGCCGCCGCAATAAGCGTCGCCGCGCCATGTATTTGCACGAATTGAACCTTGCTCGTCTCGGTGCATGGAAGCATGAATAACAACCGGATGCAGAGGATAGGCAACATTATAAAAGAACTCGCGGCAAAATTTGACGTCAAAAGATTTGTCTTTTCCGCCCAGCCAAAAGTCTAAAACCAGCAGTTTTCCGTCATTTTGAGTAGCGCCTAAATACATTATAATGCCGTTTCCATAGGAATCTATCAGCGAGGTGGCAGAGGCTTTTTTCCAAGTGCCGGGAATAATATTTGCCGCTTCGGCAAAATCGGTTAGCCCGTTTCTTGTACCGGAAACATCGCTGCTGTTTTGCTTTAGGCTGTTTAGGTGTTCCAGCAGTCCGCTAATCATAAAGCTGTATTCGCTGATGACTTTGTTCATCTTATACTTTTCCATAGCCTTGGAATAACCGGCAATCCCGCCTACACTCAGCACCGCAATAATAGCCAGTACTCCCAGCATTTCAATCATTGAACGCCCAGCAGAAACCGCGTATAGCGGCGCATCTAAAGCGGTTTTACGCTGTCTCAAAAAATTCATGTACGTTTTATGTACACTAGGATTTTTTTCGCAGCTAGAAACCACTTTATCTACACCACTCTCCGCAGTTTCAAAGAGTTTTGAGGCGTATTGACGCACGACATCCAAACCCTTTAATACGAGGTTTGTTCTTTTTGCGTCATTGCGAGGAGTGCAACGACGAAGCAATCTAACTAAACCTGCGTCTCTAGCACCAGTCATACTAGGCCGTGACGCACAGTCTGTGCCTAGGATCTTGTCGCACCAAGGGCGGAGCCAACCCTCGCCCCGTGAGGGAGAGGGGGACGCCTTGGCGTCGGGTGAGGGGTATTTAAAGAACATGCAAAAAGCACTAAACCAGCGTCCCAAGTACCAACCCGAAACGTCATACTTGTCGCCACACCCAGCAGGCTGTGGCAGACGAGTATCCATGACTTTGTTGCCAACGGCAACGCATATTGACATTGCTTTAGCAATGACGTTATGGATTCTCCGCCGTGGTACTTCCAGTAGGGAGTACCGGCGAAGAATGACGCTGGTAGTGGAGGCGGAAAAGGCGTTGAACCCTCGTCCCCAGCACTTATGCAATAATAAGGCAAATTTATTGACTGGGTTAGAGCTTTGTTGGCAGAAGATTCTAGGCACAGGGCCTAGAATGACTGGTGCTAGAGGCGTGGGTTTAGTGCCGCCTGCTGGTTTATTGTTACCCCTCACCCGGAGCGATGCTCCGAC
>CAVKTH010000021.1:0-24424 GCA_963659495.1 Bacteroidaceae bacterium
CATCGCTATAAGCTTTACTGAACCCCGCGTCTAACGCGGGGTTTTCGGAATACAAAAAAAACTGCAGAAGCTTTAACACTTCCGCAGTTTTTTTGAATCTAGCAAGAACCGTTGATAAAAACATAGTAAAAAGCTCTTAACATTTCCGCTGTTTTTTACTAAGATTATTATATAAATTGCCATGTTAATCAATATAAGGCCCTTCATCCCCATCGCACTCATCTTCACACTCCTGAAGTTCACGCTTCATTTGCTCAATTTCATATTCATTTTGTATTTGCCTATCAACATAATGCAAATTTTCATCATTATAATCAAATGGATAACCTGTTTTTAAGCACCCTTTAATTATTTCGGCAACTAATCCATGAACTACAATATCTTGAGTGTATCTGAAAGTAACAATAATATGCCAATTCTTACAGTTATTCACACACAGCTGGGGTCTTTTGGGATGATTTATTTCATGCCAACTTGACTTTTTACCTATATAACGGCGTTGTAGCTCATCTTTTTTGTCTCCGACGATAACAACTTCATCTGCTTCGTTCAACTCAAAATAAATAGGGCTATCAACACTTGCATTAAGATTTACAATCATAATAAAATGAATTAAAAATTAAACATAAAGATAAAATTATGTATTTAGTTTACCTTATTTTGACATTTTGTCAAGATTTTTATACAAAAATGCCATATCAGATATTGCCCTTAATAAATGCTGATATTCTTTTACATTGAGCCTTATAAATAATGCTATCTGACGCAGTCGTCGCCGTTAAAGTTATAGTCGGAAACTATACCGCCGCGGATAATAAACGAGGTTTTGCAATAATATACGCCCTGCGGAGTAGGCAAACCATATGACGGAACCTGCATTGCCGAATATGTCATATTATCGGCATACGGCTCCGTATCGCCGTCAACCGGCTCATGATAAACTTTTATATAGGTAGCAACAAAGCTATCCGGTCCAACCGAATATGTGGTATTTGGATATCCCCATTCGGTGAACAAAGCTTCTTCGCTCTGCCCCAGCCAAGCTGAAAGCTCGTCTTCATAGCGGGCGGAGGTGGGCTGAGAAGCACACGAAGCTAAAAGCAGCAATCCGCCGAACAGAGCCATAACTTTTTTCATAAATTCCTCCTGATTTCTATTTCTGAACGATTTTCAGTCATTTTTTCTAAACGCGCCAAATTTTCGGGGCTGATACAAACTGTATATGTATTGTTTTGTTCGCCGTTTTCAAGCTTCTGCACATCGCTGTTTTGGTGCAGCCAAGCCTGCAGCTGCCCGTCTTCGGCCGGCAATGATATTCGGCACTTTTTCTGCCCCAGCGCCAGTTTTTGCCGGATAAGCTCCAGCAGTCTGCCGCAGCCCTCGCCGCTGATTGCCGAAGTCAAAACCATATTGCTGCTGTTTTGGGTTTTAGCCTGCCAGCGCGGCAAATCTTCCGGCGGCAGCAAATCGGCTTTGTTAAACACCTCAATATAATTATCGGCATTTTTAATTTCTTTTAAGCCCAAATGCGCCAAAACATCCAGCACATCGGCGCATTGCGCTTGGCTGTCCGGATTGGAGACATCGCGGATATGCAGAATTATATCAGCGTTCAGCACCTCTTCCAGCGTGGCGCGGAAAGCCATAACCAGCTCATGCGGCAAGTCCGAAATAAATCCTACTGTGTCGGACAAAATAACCTCTCGTCCGCCGTTCAGGCTGATTTTGCGCATAGTCGGGTCAAGCGTGGCAAAAAGCATATCCGCCGCCATAACCGAACTGCCGGCTAAATAGTTAAACAAGGTGGACTTTCCGGCGTTGGTATACCCCACCAGCGCGGCGACTGGATAAGGAACTTTCCGGCGGGCGCTGCGCTGAATGCCGCGGGTTTGCCGTACTTTTTCCAGCTCTTTTTTAATGCGGACGATTTTGTCGTCAATAATACGCCGGTCCAGCTCTATCTGCGTTTCGCCCGGTCCGCCCAAAAAGCCGGCGCCGCCGCGCTGACGCTCCAAGTGAGTCCAGCTGCGCACCAAGCGCGAGCGCTGATAAGTCAAATGCGCCAGCTCTACCTGCAAGGCACCCTCTCGGGTTTGCGCTCGCTCGCCGAAAATCTCTAAAATCAAAGCGGTACGGTCTATAACTTTAAGTTTTAGTTCACGTTCCAAGTTGCGCTGCTGAATTGGACTCAGGCGAGTGTCCACAATCAGCAAATCTACATCTTTTTCCGCAATAATCGGCTTTAGGCGCTCTAAAAAGCCCTTGCTGAAATAGGCTGACGGCTTGACTTCTTTGATTTTCAGGCTTTCTTTATAGACCACGTTCAGCCGGATAGCCAAAGCCAGCCCCTCGGCCTCAGCCAAGCGGCTTTCCGGCGACAAACTCGCCGGAACACCATAAACTTCGGGACAAACTACGGCGGCGTTAAACCGCCTATTTTGCTGAACTTCAATCAAAGGCTATTCTTCGGCAATATCCACGGCCACACTCGGCATAATAGTGGAAACCGCGTGTTTATAAACCAGCTGGGTATGCCCGTCGCGGCGCAGCAGCAGGCTTTCTTCATCCTGCTGAGTAATAATGCCCTGCAGTTTTACGCCGTTAATCAAAAAAACGGTTACGGCAACTTTGTTTTCTTTAATATCATTCAAAAAATCACTTTGCACTTTATTCATTTTTATTTTCCTTCTAAAGAGATTTCTGTAAATCAACCTGAATTTTAGGCTAAAAAAATCTGTTCGTCTACAATAATATAGTTTTTGCACATAAAAGATTAAAGTTGATAACCGATTTTTGTTCGTTGCAATCGGCGCCGAAACTTTTATACTCTGAAATATGTTAATTTTTGCGGGGAATTGCCGATGTTATATGGAATAATTGCTTTAGCTGTGCTGCTCTGTTTGTGCGGAGGCGCTTTGATTGCGGCAATAAACAAAAATACCCGTGTTATGGTCTTGAATGATGAACTGGAGCGGCAGTTAGACGATGTTTGCCGCGCCAAAAAACAGCAGGATAACGAAAATTATCGGCTATCTGCCGAAAATATGCGGCTGCAAACCCTGCTGCAGGCTCAGCGCCAGCATATGCAGGAACGCCTGCAAGATATTGAAAACAACAAAAAAGATTTAGAGCTGAAGTTCCGCGATATCTCCAATGAAATTTTAAACACCCAGTCCCGCCGGCTTAATGAATCGCAAAGCCAAGTGCTTGGCGCGGTTCTGTCTCCTTTCCGCGACCAGCTGAAAGCTTTCCGCGACGAGGTCAGCAAAGCCAATACCGAAAGCATAAAAAATAAAACCAGCTTTGACGAGCAGTTCAAAAAGCTGATAGATATGAACAACAGCCTCAGCCAAGATGCGCAAAACCTGACTAACGCTCTGCGCGGCAGCAAAAAAATGCAGGGCGACTGGGGAGAAATTGAGCTTAACCGTATTTTGGAAGTCGCCGGACTGCAAAAAAATATTGATTACTTTACACAGGAAAACTTCAAAAATGAAAACAATCAAAACCTGCGTCCGGACGTGGTCGTACGCCTGCCGAATAACCGCAGCGTGATTGTAGACTCCAAAGTTTCTATGAATGACTACATTTCTTATGTAAATGCCGAAGATGAAACTGCCAAAGCTGCAGCGCTGCAGCGCCATATTCAATGTATCCGCAGCCATATAGACGAGCTTTCCGGCAAAGAATATCAAAAGCTGCTCAAAGAAGAATCTTTGGACTATGTGGTAATTTTTATTCCGATTGAAAGCGCATTTGTTGAAGCCATTAAAAAAGATGACAGCCTCTATGACTACGCTTATAAGAAAAATGTGGCTTTGACAACGCCGTCTTCTTTGCTGCCGATTTTGCGCACGGTAGAAAATTTGTGGCAGATTGAAACTCGCAACAAATATGTGCAGAAAATCGCCGAAGTCGGCGGCTCGCTCTATGATAAACTCGCCAATTTTGTGGATGATATGCAAAAAATAGACAAGGCTCTGGGCGCTGCGCGCGCTAACTATGACACGGCAATTTCCAAGCTGGCGAGCGGCAAAGGCAACGCCCTCTCCTTGGCTGGACGCCTCAAAGAATACGGGGCTAAGGCTAATAAGCAAATCGGCATGAATTATGATGAAAATGAAGTACTGAAAATCAGTAATAACTCTAACGATTTAAACAATTCTGAAGAAAAGGCATCGTAAAATGAAAAAAATTATGTTTACCGGCGGCGGCTCGGGCGGTCATGTGACACTTAACTTAAATCTTATTCCGATTTTTCAGAAAAACGGCTGGGAAATTGTTTATATCGGCTCTGAAACCGGTATTGAAAAAGAACTAATCGCCAAAATTGCCGGCGTAAAATATTATGCGATTAAAACCGGCAAGCTGCGCCGTTATTTTTCTTGGCAAAACCTGAAAGATATGTTCAAAATTCCGGTCGGCGTTTGTCAGGCGGCGGCGATAATCTGCAAAGAAAAACCGGATATAATCTTTTCTAAAGGAGGATTTGTGTCTTTTCCGGTGGTGGTCGGCGGATTTTTGAATCACCGCAAAATTTTCATGCATGAATCAGACTTAACGCCGGGGCTGGCTAACAAAATGTCCCTGCCCTTTGTCAGCAAATTTTTCACTACTTTTATAGACACAGTTAAATATGTGCGCGCGCCGCAAAAAGTCTGCTACATCGGGCCGGTATTGTCTGACCGCCTGAAAAACGGCGATAAAAGCAAAGCCCTGCAGATGTGCAATTTTACTGCCGATAAGCCGATTGTGATGTTTGTGGGCGGCAGCTTGGGCGCGCAAAGCCTTAACAAGGCCGTACTGCAGAATATTGACGCTTTGCTGCAGAAATATCAAGTAATCCACATTTGCGGCAAAGGGCAGAAAACCGACTTAGAGCGCCGAGGCTATGCGCAGTTTGAGTTTGTAGATAAAGAATTTAAAGACCTGCTCGCTGCCACCGATATTGTGGTAACCCGCTCCGGCTCTAATGCTATTTTTGAATTTTGGAGCCTGAACATTCCGATGCTTTTGGTGCCGCTGCCAAGCAACGCCAGCCGCGGCGAGCAGAGTTCCAACGCCAAAAACTTTCAAAGCAAAGGCTTTGCCGAGATTTTGCTGGATAAAGACCTGCCGCAAGAGGGACTTTTGGTGGCACAGATTGATAAAATGTATCAAAATCTAGATACTTACCGCCGCAATATTAAAAACAGCGACCTGAAATTTACGAGCAACGAAGAACTTTATAAAGAAATAGTCAATGGCTAAACAATATAAAAATATTCTGATTTTAACCGGCGCCGGTATTTCAGCAGAGTCCGGACTTTCTACTTTCCGTGCTGAAAACGGCTTATGGAACAAGCATCGGGTGGAAGATGTCGCCACTATAGAGGCGTTTGAACGCAATCCGGAATATGTGCATGATTTTTATAACGAGCTGCGCCCCGAGCTTTATAAAGCCAAGCCCAACGCCGCTCACTTAGCAATTACCAAGCTGCAGCAAAACTATCCGGCGCTAATCAATGTAGTAACGCAAAATGTAGACACTCTGCACGAAAAAGCCGGCAATAAAAATGTTTATCACATTCACGGGCAAATTAACCAGATTGTCTGCCTTAACTGCGGGCATATTTTGGAAACTTGGGGCGAGGTGCATGCTGATGAAACCTGCGGACATTGCGGAGTGAGCGGTATGCTGAAACCGAATATTGTATTTTTCGGCGAAAATCTTTTATATATGGATAAAGTTGACGAGCTTTTGAAAACCTGCGATTTATTTTTATCGGTCGGAACTTCCGGCGTGGTTTATCCAGCGGCCGGTTTTGTGCAGATTGCCAAAATGTGCGGCGCCGATACTTGCGAATTTAATCTGGAAATAACCTCCAACAACTATCTGTTTGACCGCCATATTATCGGTAAAGCCGGAACGACTTTGCCTGAATTTATTGACGAACTTTTACAACAAGCCCGCTAATTTAGAAATTGTATTTTTCAAAACCGCAATGCGTTCGCTGTACTGCGACAAGTCTTTAGAAACAAACAATTTTTGATCCGGACGGATTTGCAGCACACCGAACGATTTTGTTACCATATCAATCAATTTATCAACCGCCGCAAAAGTATTATTGCGGAAAGCTATTAGAATTCCTTTGGCTCCGGCGTCCACTTTCGCCACGTTAGCGGCATAGCAAAGCTGTTTGATTTCTATGGTTTGCAGCAAGTTTTCCACTTCCGGCGGAATTGGTCCGAAACGGTCAATCAGTTCTTCGCGCATATCCAGCAGCTCGTCTTTGTCTTTGAGCGAACCGATACGCTTATACAGCCCCAAACGCACGCCCAAATCTTTGACATAGCTTTCCGGAATCATCAGCGGCACGCCGGTTGTAATCTGCGGAGCCCAATCGGTATCGGCAGAACTTTGCGCTGCCTCGGCCTGTCCGGCTTTCTGACGGGCGATTTCCTCTTCCAGCATATGCTGATACAATGCGATACCCACGTCTTTAATATGTCCGGACTGTTCGGTTCCCAGCACATTGCCCGAACCGCGGATATCCAAATCGTGGCTGGCCAAAGAGAACCCTGCGCCCAGCGTATCTAAAGCCTGCAAAATATTTAGGCGCTTTTCCGCCACCGGATTAAGCTTTTTGCGCGCCGGAACCGTAAAGTAGCAATAGCCGCGCACTTTGGAGCGCCCTACCCGTCCGCGCAGTTGGTACAGCTGCGCCAAACCAAACATATCGGCGCGATGAATAATCATGGTATTTACGCGCGGCATATCAATACCGGACTCAATAATAGTGGTAGAAAGCAAAACATCATATTTGCCGTCGGCGAAATCACACATAATGTCTTCCAATTGCTTAGCCGGCATCTGCCCGTGCGCCACCGCGATTTTAACATCCGGCACCAAATTTTGCAGCGTTTCCAAAATCTCGGCAATATCCGACACTCGCGGACATACAAAAAACGTTTGCCCGCCGCGGAATTTTTCGCGGTAAATCGCCTCTTTTATCATCACTTTATCAAACGGCATTACAAAAGTGCGGGCTGCCAGCCTATCCACCGGCGGCGTAGCGATAATGCTGAGCTGCTTAACGCCGGTCAAAGAAAGCTGCAATGTTCTTGGAATTGGGGTTGCGCTCAAAGTCAAAACATGCACATCAGATTTCAGCGCCTTGATTTTTTCCTTATGCGCTACGCCGAAATGTTGCTCCTCGTCCACAATCAGCAAACCTAAATTGCAGAACTTCACATCTTTAGACAGTAAAGCGTGCGTGCCGATTACAATTTCCACCGAGCCTTCAGCCAAACCCTGCTTGGTTTCGCGCACTTCTTTCGGCGTGCTTAAACGGGAGAGCATCCGCACTCTAATCGGAAAACCTTTCATCCGCTCGGCAAAGTTCAGATAATGCTGGCGCGCCAGCAAAGTCGTCGGCACAATCAACGCCACCTGCGCCCCGGACATAGCCACGGTAAACGCCGCCCGCAGCGCCACTTCGGTTTTGCCGAACCCCACATCGCCGCAAACCAGCCTATCCATCGGCTCGCCCGCACCTAAATCCTGTATCACGTCTTTAATGGCGTGCAGCTGGTCATCGGTTTCGCTATACGGAAACTTAGCGCAAAATTCATCATACGCCCCGCCCGGAGCAATAAACACATCGGCGGTTTTAAGATGTCTTTCCGCCGCGATTTTTATCAGTTTTTCGGCAATATCTTTGATTTTGGCTTTTACTTTGGCTTTTTTAGCCTGCCAAGCCGCACCGCCCAGCACATCAAGCTGTACATTTTCATCATCGGAGCCATAGCGGGAAATAACATCAATATTTTCCACCGGCACAAACAATTTATCATCGTGGGCATACACAATCTTCAAACAATCGTGCGGCGCTCCGCCGGCCATAATATTTTCCAGCCCCAGAAAACGCCCGATACCGTGTTCAATATGCACCACCAATTCGCCTACGCTCAAAGACGACACATCGGCGATAAAATCTTTAGAGCTGGCTTTTTTAGCCTTGCGGTGCTGACGCTCGCCCAAAATATCCTGCTCCGATATCAGACAGTATTCGTCATCTCTGAACCCGTGCGCCAACTCGGCAATAACCAAAGCAATTTTCTTTTGCGCGCAAATCTGCAGAGCTTCTGCCCAAGTATCGGCCAACGCCGTGTTTTTAATATCATAATCCGACATCAGAGAACGCAGACGCTCGCGCGAACCCTCGGCATAGCAGCAAATCACACGCTTTAATTTGCCGTTTTCCGCCAGATAGTCGCGCAGCTCCTCATAAACGGCGGCGCTGCTAATATGGCGGGCGTGGGCAAAATCCCGTCCCGGAATGGTTTTCAGCTCAATCACATTATTATTGGCGCTAACCGCCAGCGGAGTTAAAACCGTGGCTTGCCGCTCTTCCAGCTTGGCGGTAAAATCCGCCGCCGACATATAAAGCTTTTCCGGCGGCAAAGGACGATAAGCCTCGGTGTCATTTTTACTTTTAACCTGCAGCGCTTCCAAGCGCGCCTCATAATAATCGGCAATACCCTCGGTTTTAGATTTCAGCGCTTCTTCGGTGTTTTTACCGGCCACAACCTGCGCATTCGGCAAATAGTCAAACAAGGTCGGCAAAGTATCGCTGTAAAACAACGGCAGCCAGTTTTCCATACCGATATACTTCTGCCCGTTGGAAATCGCCTCATACAGTTCGTCATGCAAACCGTCCGCGCCGAAAAGCTCACGGTACTGTTCGCGGAAATTGCGGATAGTATTAGCATCCAAAACCACCTCATTTGCCGCCTGAAATTCATATTGCGGCAAATCGCCGATAGTGCGTTGGCTTACCGCGTCAAAAATCCGCAGCCGCTCCACTTCGTCATCAAACAAATCAATACGCAGCGGGTTATCCATACCGCTCGGAAAAATATCGGCAATGTCTCCGCGCACGGCGTATTCCCCAGGTTCCATAACCTGCTCCACCCGCGTATAGCCGTTTAGCGAAACATAATGCAGAAAGCTGTCAAAATCCAGCTTTTCGCCGACTTTTACCAACTTGCGGGCGTTGCGGAAAATTTTTGCCGGTGCCAGTTTTTGCAGCACTGCCCCCACCGAACTGACCACCACCAGCGGAGCTTTGCCCTCATAAAAAACGATTTTCGCCAATGTTTCAATACGCTTGGCCGAAAGCGCGCTGTTAGGCGAAACCCGGTCATACGGCACCGTATCCCACGCCGGAAATTCCAAAACCTCGTATTCCGGATGCAAAAAACGCAGCATTGCCGCCGTTTGCGCCAAACTTACGCCGTCGCTTGCAATATACAGCACCGGCTTTTTCGCATTGGCAATCTGTGCCAAAACAAAGGCTTCATAACCGTCGGCAACCGAAGAAACCGTCTTCCCCGCCCAAACATTCACATCTTTCCGCATAATCACGCTTTCCTGTTTACATTTTGTTATAAAATATATACAATACAGCCATTAACGCAACAAAAAAAAGACAAATTCACAATGCGACCGACTATTTTATATCAGCTTTTTGCCCCTATAAACACCCTGAACGGCGTGGGCGATAAATATGCTAAACTTGTGGCGAACCTTTGCGGCGAGCGCGTGGTGGATTTGCTGTGGCATTTGCCCTCAGGTATAATAGACCGCCGCTGCAATGTGCCTCTTGTTTCCGCAACCGAAGGACATATCTGGACGGGTAAAGTGCGCGTTATAGAGCATAGCGCTCCCAAAACCCGCAAACAGCCTTACCGCATTGCCGTTGACGACGGTACGGATCAGCTGATTTTGATTTTTTTCAAAACTTACGGCGACACGCTGACCCGCATTTTTCCGGTTGGTGCCGAAAAAATTATTTCCGGTAAATTGGAGCGTTTTAATAACAGCTGGCAAATGCCGCACCCTGACTATGTGACCGATGCCGCCAAGCCGCAGCAAATGCCGCAAATAGAAACTGTATATCCGCTGACCGCCGGCGTTACTAACAAAATGCTGAATAAGCTGATGACACAAGCCTTAGGATTAACGCCGCCGCTGAACGAATGGCTGGACGCGGAATTTATAAAACAGCAGAATTTTCCGAGTTTTAACCAAGCTTTAGAGCAAGCGCACCATCCTCAGACTTTGGACGATTTGTCGCCGAATTCAACCGCGCGCCGCCGTTTGGCTTATGATGAACTGCTGGCTAATCAGCTTTCTCTCGCCATTGTGCGCGAACGCTTGAAACACCAAAAAGGCCGAGCTTTGCAAGGCGACGGACATTTAAAAAATCGTTTGGCGGAAATTCTGCCTTTTCAATTAACATCGGCACAGCAACGGGTTATTGCTGAAATTGAAAGCGATATGTTCTCTGAATATCGTATGCTGCGTTTGCTGCAAGGCGATGTCGGCTCCGGCAAAACCATAGTCGCGCTTTATACAATGCTTAACGCCGTGGAATGCGGCGCACAGGCGGCGATTATGGCGCCTACTGAAATTTTAGCCCAGCAGCATTATGAAACCATTGCCGGACTTTGTGAAAAAATCGGCGTAAAAGCGGCATTGCTGACCGGAAATATTAAAGGCAAAGCCCGCAGACAAATTTTAGACGAGCTGCAAAACGGCGAAATAGATATTTTAATCGGCACCCACGCTTTATTTACAGAAGATGTGATTTTCAAAGATTTAGCCTATGCCGTTGTGGATGAACAGCACCGTTTCGGGGTTAAACAGCGTTTAAGCCTTTCGGAAAAAGGCAAGCTCTGCGATGTGTTAGTGATGACCGCCACGCCGATACCGAGAACTTTGGTTCTAACCCAATTCGGCGATATGGACTATTCCAAAATAGACGAACTGCCGGCCGGACGCAAACCTGTCACCACCACCGTGATGCCGCTTAGCAAAATTCATGATGTTGTCGGCGCTTTAGGACGCAAGCTCCAAACCGGCACACAGGCGTATTGGGTGTGTCCGCTGGTGGAAGAGTCGGAAAAAATAGACCTTTCCGCCGCTAAAGAACGCTATGAGAGCCTGCGGCAAGAGTTTGGCAATCTGGTAGGCTTGGTTCATGGAAAAATGAAAGAAAGCGAAAAAAACGCGGTTATGGAAGATTTTAAAAGCGGCAAGCTAAAGCTTTTAGTTTCCACTACAGTAATAGAAGTCGGCGTAAACGTTCCGGCCGCCACCATAATGATTATAGAACACGCCGAACGCTTTGGACTGGCGCAGCTGCACCAATTGCGCGGACGCATTAAGCGCGGCTTTGAGGCCTCCAGCTGCATTTTAATGTACGGCTACCCGCTCAGCGAAGTTTCCCGCTCCCGCCTGAACATTATGAAACAGACGGAAGACGGCTTTTTAATTGCCGAAGAAGATTTGAAACTGCGCGGCGGCGGCGAGGTTCTGGGTACGCGTCAATCCGGTTTCAGCAGCTTTAAAGTGGCGGATTTAAGCATGCACGGCGACTTGCTTTTAACCGCCGCCAAAGATGCCGCGCTTATCCTTAATCAAGACAAAAACTTAGCAACTCCGCGCGGCGCCGCCCTCCGCACCTTGATGTATCTCTTTGAACGCGATGAGGCCATAAAGACCTATTTAGCGGGATAATTCTGCATATTTTACTTTCATTTTCCTAAACCTATCCTAATTTTTACATAGACTTTAGGCGGGGCGGAGTTTTCTTTGCGCTAAACAATCCCTATATTTTTTATATCCATTCAGCAAAAGGAGGAAACCATGAAAACACATACCTTTGCCAACGTTATTATACAAGATTTAAGCTCGGCCGCGCCGCTGCATGACGGCTTTGAAAACAGCCGCAATATCATCAGTCAAATAGTTGATGATTGGGATAAAAATATTTATACCATACCGCATAAGGCTTTGCAGATTCATCATGAAGAACAGCAAAAATATTTAAGCATGTAAAAAAAACTTAGGGCTGCGACTCCTGAAGTTTACGGCTTAAACCTTGTCAAGATAGACCATGTTTTATGTTTAAAACTTTTTTAACTATTCTTAAATTTTTGTTATCAGAATTATTTTAGAACGAGGTAAAAAAATGAATACGACAACACAAAATCAAAAATCTGAGATGAAAAACTATCTTTATTTCGCAGGCACAATTTATGACAGCTTTGAGGCGCTGGAAGAAGTTTTAGGCAAACTTAAATTGGAACGTCCGCTGTTTTTGCTTTACGCCGCCAAAAAGGCTTATGCTGAAGAAGTTTTTGCCGCAGCCGGCGAAAAAACGGAAAAATCGGAAGATATAATGCTGATGCCGCAGTCTCAAATCAAACTGAACGCCTGCCGCTATCCGCAGCAGCTGCAATAAATTCACTCTTGCAATTTTGCAAAACTATGCCATTATATCTCTAATAAAATTGCTTAAAGGAGATGTAAAATGAGCGGCAAAGTAATTATCTTGATGATGGACTCTTTTGGAATCGGCGGTGCGCCTGACGCGGCCGCTTTTTCTAATGCAGGAGCCAACACATTTGCGCATATTGCTCAAAAACAAGGAAAATTAGAAGTGCCGAATTTGGCTTATTTGGGTTTGCAGCAGGCCGGATTTGAAGCCAGCGGCGATAAAGCGGATTTGCATTGCCAAAACCAGCCGGCGTTTGCAATCGGACATAAATTCGGCCACGCCAAAGAAATCAGCAAGGGCAAGGATACAACTTCCGGACATTGGGAAATGGCCGGCACGCCGGTGTTGTTTGACTGGGGATATTTTAAGCCGGATTATCCGTCTTTTCCTCCGGAATTGATTGCTGAAATCTGCGCTAAAGGCGGTATTGCCGGTATATTGGGCAATAAAGCTGCGTCCGGTACGGTTATTATAGAAGAGCTGGGCGAAGAACACCTGAAAACCGGCAAGCCGATTTTTTATACCTCCGCCGACAGCGTGCTGCAAATTGCCTGCCACGAAGAACATTTTGGGCTGGAACGCCTGTATAAACTCTGCGAAGCCGCTTTTGAGGCGGCCAAGCCGTATAACATTGCCCGCATTATCGCCCGTCCGTTTGTGGGCGAGCATAAAGGCGAATTTACCCGCACCCAAAACCGCCACGACTATTCGGTTACTCCGCCGGAAGTTACGGTTTTGAATAAAGCGGCAAATGCCGGGCATGAGGTTATTTCGGTTGGTAAAATCCGCGATATTTACGCCGGTTCGGGAATTACGCAGGCCTATAAAGCCAGCGGCTTGGAAGAACTTTGGAACGTAACGCTGGAACAAGTTAAAAAAGCGCCGCAGGATGCGGTTGTTTTCACCAATTTTGTGGATTTTGACATGGTCTACGGTCATCGCCGCGATGTTGCCGGCTATGCGCGGGGATTGGAATATTTTGACTCTCGTCTGCCGGATTTATTGCCGCTTTTGAATGATGACGACATTGTCTTTATTACCGCCGATCACGGCTGCGACCCGACTTATGCCGGAACCGACCACACGCGCGAGCAAGTGCCGGTTTTGATGTTCGGCAAAAAAGTGCAGACGCAAAATATCGGACAGCGCCAGACTTATGCCGATATCGCTCAGACGATCTGCGCCTATTACGGCTTGGAGCCGATGAAATTCGGGGAGAGCTTTTTATGAGTTGGCAGGCTTCTAATTTGATTGCCGCAAAGCATTGCTTTTTTGGTGCTGAAGGCGGTGTGTCGCAAGGCAAATACGCTTCGCTGAACACAAATTACAACAGCCAGGACTCAAAAGTTGCGGTGCGTCAGAATTTTGAAATTATCACCGCGCATTTTCATAAAAATTATGAGGATATGTTTACGCTGAATCAAGGTGTTTCCAATACGGTGGTTGAAGCCAATCTTCCGCAGCAATTCACGGTTACGGCGGACGGAGCTGTCACGGCCAATCCCAATATTTTGCTGGGAATTAAAACCGCCGACTGCGCGCCGGTGCTGCTGGCCGACTATAAGCACGGGGTTATCGGCGCGGCGCATGCCGGCTGGCGCGGAGCTTATCGCGGCGTGGTGGAAAACACCGTGGCTTTAATGCTGCGTAAAGGCGCGGAGCTGAAAGATATCGCCGCCGCCATCGGACCATGTATGCAGCAGGCTTCGTTTGAGGTGCAGAATGATATGCGGGCGACGCTGCTCAAAGAAAATTCCGCCAATGAAAAATATTTTGCCGCCGGAAAAGACGCTGAACATTTTTATTTTGATTTGAGCGGTTACTTGGAAGATAAAATCCATAATTTAGGGATTGACAACGTGGTTAATTCGCATATAGATACATATCCGGCGCAAAACGGCTATTTCAGCTATCGCCGCAACACGCATCTCGGCTTGATTAGTCAGCCGAAAGATTACCCGACCCAATATTCATTTATTTGTTTGTAGAGGAAAAAATGAGAACACACATGCTACCGTATTTTAATGAACGCCCTGCAGAAATCAGCGCTTTGGTTCTGCATTGCAGCGCCTATGACTCCAAAGATATGATTGAAGTTCTTGAAAAAGAAGAACTCAGCGCTCATTATGTGGTGGGCTTAAACGGCGATGTGACGCAGCTGGTGCCGGAAGAAAAACGCGCTTGGCACGCCGGTATAAGCTCGTGGCGGGAATTTAACAATCTGAACCATAACTCTGTCGGTATAGAAATCAGTTCTATGTCCATGGGGCAGGAACCGTACAGCGAACGGCAGATAAACAGCCTGATTGAGCTGTGCCAAGGGATTATCGCCCGTCATCATATTCCGGCGCGGAATGTGGTGGGACACTCGGATATAGCTCCGACCCGCAAACCGGACCCGGGAGCAGCTTTCCCATGGCAAAGGTTGGCGGAAAACGGTATCGGACTGTGGTATGATTTGAACGACGCGGCAAAAGTAAAAGAAACTAATCCGGAAATTTTGCTGCAGAAAATCGGCTATAATACTGAAAATTCAGCGGCGGCGATGTATGCTTTCTGCCGGCACTTTATTCCGCAAGAAGTGGCGATAAATCCGGATATTCACGATTTGCTGCAGCACCCGTATCCCGAAAATTTCAGCTTGCCGGAAAAATATCTGCCAATTCTTAAAGCCTGTTGTGCGGGGTATGAGAAATAAGGATAATACACATTAAAAAAATTAAACGCCGCTGTCTATAAAAAACAGCGGTGTTTAATTTTGTCAGTTAATCATCAGTCCTTTAAAAAAGGATTCGGCATTACGGTGCGGTAGTTGTGAAGAATACCATGTTTCACGGTCTCTATTCTAAACTTCGGCGCCATCTGCACAAAATGCAGGTTCTTGTCGCGCAGAATTTCGCAGCACTTAGCCAAATCTATTTTTTGGTTGCGGCTTTTTGCCAGCAGCTCCAGCGTTTTCAAAAACAGCTGAACCGGCTTCATCTGGTTCAGATCTTGAGGAATTTGCTGCAAAACACTTTCCAAGCTGGTATCACCGGCAGCAATCTCAGCTGAAATTTTGTTCAGCTCGGTTGTGATGCTGCTGATTAAACGCTGCGCATGGATATAGGCGACATCGTTTTTAGCATCGCCCGTCAAAGTCTCCTGCAAAAGCTCTGAAGAATACTTGTGCAAATCATAACAAGTGTCTTCGCTCATCTTTTCGCCGAACAAATAAGCATCAAAGCCTTTTTGACGAGCCTTGTCCAAGTCAGCAATTTCCGGCTGTACGGCCTCCGGATTGACAGCCAAGCAAACCGGCAGCATCAGCGGCAATTTGCCGCGGTAAAAATGCAGCAGAGTTGCATAGGCGTCCAGCGGCTTGTCCGGCTTGGTCAAAACAGCGCAGTCCCAATCTATGTAGGTCTGCAAAAGCTGCTCAACTTTAGACTGCGGATAGTCCACATGGTGCGGCTGATGTTTGCGGTGCCAATTCTGAATTTGCTTTTCTTTCATCCAAGGCAGCAAATACATTACCAGCTTGTCGCAGTCATGCAGCCAGCCTGCCGCGGTAGTCCGTCCCGTAAGATAGTGTTCGCGCTCCAAAAAGGCCAGCTTATGCTCCATAGTATAAGCTTCAGACGGCAAACGCCACGGGCCGTCTGGATTCCACTTGTCACTTACCTGTTTCAAAACTCTTGTTAAAGAACTGTTCAAAAAATGTATAGCCATAAATATAAAAAATTAAAAATTAGTAATTGCCTGCAGTATACATTATCACAGATAAGAGTCAACAGTTTTGTCTATTTTTTTATTTTTGCAATATAAAAGTACAAGGTCCGTCGTTCAGCAGCTCAACTTTCATATCTGCCTGAAAAATTCCGGTTTGCACCAAAAGCTGATAGCCTTGCAGCTGTTTTACAAAATATTCATACAACGGCTTGGCTTCTTCGGGACGCGCCGCGCTCTCAAACCCCGGGCGGTTGCCGCGGCTTAAATCGGCAGCCAGCGTAAACTGCGAAACCGCCAAAATTTCGCCTTTTACATCCATAACCGACAAATTCATTTTGTTATTTTCATCTTCAAAAATCCGCAGATTTGCCGTTTTTTTAGCTAAAAAATCCGCCTGAGCCGCCGTATCGCCATTTTCTACGCCCACAAAAAGCAAAAGCCCCTTGCCTATCTGCGACACTTTCTGTCCATCCACCGTAACCGACGCGTTCAAAACTTTCTGCACTAAAACTTTCATGTTTTATCCTTTAATAAAAAATATATGAAATAACTATGGCCGCAACCACGCCGATAAAATCGGCAAACAAAGCGCACGGCAGAGCCGCTCCGGTTTTGGCAATTTTAACCGCCCCGAAATAGAGCGCCACCACATAAAAAGTTGTTTCCGTAGAACCTTGAATAACCGCCGAAACAAAAGCCTGAAAGCTATCGGCTCCGTAATTTTGCATTGTTTCAATCATCAAAGCCCTGGCCCCGTTGCCGGAAAGCGGTTTCATCAAAGCCGTAGGCAGCGCGCCGACAAAATCGGTATTGCAGCCCAATCCGGCAAAAAGCTTTTCAAAGCCCCACAGCAAAGCGTCCAGCACGCCGGAATAGCGCATAACCGCAATAGCCGCCAGCATTGCCACTAAATAAGGGATAATCTGCACCGCAATTTGAAAGCCCTCTTTAGCTCCGGCAATAAATGTTTCATACAAATTCAGCCTTTTATAGGCGCCGAACAGCAAAAAGAAAGTAATAAAGCTTAAAATCAGCGCATTTCCGCAGGTTTCGGAAAAAGTCAAGCGCTGTTCCGGATTCAGCTGGTAAAAGCCATAAGCAATCCCGCCGATTACAGCAATGACAGCAGCTAAATACATCAGCATTTTACGGTTGAAAACCGGCAGTTTCTGCGTGACGGCGACGGCTAAAAATCCGGCCAGCGTAGAACACAGCGTCGCCAGCAAAATCGGCACAAACACCGCTCCGGCATTGCTTGCGCCCTGCAGATGCCGATACATCAAAATAGAAATCGGCAAAATTGTCAGCGACGAGGCATTGAGGACTATAAACATAATCTGCGCCTTAGAAGCCTGCTCTTTGTGCGGATTTGCTTCTTGCAGCTGCTCCATTGCTTTCAGCCCCATCGGCGTGGCCGCGTTATCCAGCCCCAGCATATTTGCCGCCATATTCATAACCATAGAGCCGATAGCCGGACTGTTCTGCGGCAATTCCGGCATAATCATTTTGAAAAACGGACGCAAAGCTTTGGCAAAAATTTCCGTCAGTCCGGATTTTTCGGCAATTTTCAAAAGCCCCAGCCACAAGCACAGCATTCCCGTCAAATTAAGCGCCAGCTGAAAAGCCCTGGTCGCCGCCTCAAACAAATGATTAGCCAGTTCCGTCCAAATTTGCGGATTACCCATAAAAAAAGATTGTATTGCCGCAGCAATGAAACTAACAATAAAAAACGATGTCCACAAGATATTCAGCATAGTATTTTCCTTTTGTTTACGCTATTCTAAAGCAGCCGCCGGCAAATGCAATTTATTTTGGAAAAATCACGTTTTACTGTGAATAAATTATTGACAAAAAACACTTTTCAGACTATATTATCCTTAACTTAGGAGAGAATAAAATGAATTTGAAAGATAAGCTGAAAACAATCGCCATCGGCATGGGGCTGGGATTAACCACCATGACCGGATGCACAAATAATAAACAGCCGGAAAAAGAGCCGGTTCAGGATATGCTGTCGGCCGAAACCAATAACGATGTAGATATATATAATAATCCGGTGCGCCTGCACAAGGTAGACGTTACGGTTTATAGAAACAGCAGTATGAAGGATGAAGGCTATAAGCAGCTTGTCTGGGGTTTGGATAATAATGAGCAAGCCGCTCTTGAACGCACCCGCGCCGGTCAGAAAACACACTTGGAAGAATATGATTTGCCAAACGGCGACAGCTTTATGGTAGAAACTTATGACGACGGCGTTTTAAAAGCCAATAACAGCCTGATTGTGATAGACCGCAAAATCCAAGTTGTCGGCGACAGCAAGCATTATGCCCTGAATCTGCAGCGCCGCGCTGATGAACTGCAAGAACAGGCTTTGCAGAAAAAACGCGAAAGATTAGAGCAAATTAAAGCGCAGGAGCGCGCCGGCATGCGCCGCAGCAATCCAGCTAAAACAGAGCCGGAAATTGTCAGCGACACCATTGCCGCTCCGGAAAGCAGCGAGCCTAAAGATACGATTAAACAAGCTGATTTGCATAAACATGACAGCCTGCCGATTGATACTCTGCGCCGCCTAAAGGGACACGAACGCGACTAGGACTTGCCTAAGAGTTTTTAAACATCTCCTTAAAGATTCGTTTTTAATGAGATGTTTTTTTATAATAAAAAAGGCTCGCAGTTTTTTCTGAAAGCCTTATATTTTTTAGTGGTGGAGCTAAGGAGGATTGAACTCCCGACCTACAGATTGCGAACCTGCCGCTCTCCCAGCTGAGCTATAGCCCCATGAACGTTTTTATAATCAGCGCATCTGTTCAAAAATTCAAGTATTTTTTACTGTTTTCCCCTAAAAAAATTCCATATACATCAGTTAAAACGCAAAGTAAGATTTTTTCCGCATGCAGAAAAAATCTTACTTATAAAAAATCCTAAATGAATTTCATTTAATCAGATTAGTTTTCTAACCTTATCATATAGGCTTTGCACCAGCACATAGACCATCGGAATAATGAACAAGCCGCCGAGTGTGCCGATGAGCATCCCGTAAAATACCGGAACGCCGATAGCTTGACGGCTGGCTGCGGCTGCGCCTCCAGCTATCACCATTGGGAACACGCCCAAAATAAAGGCCGAAGCAGTCATCAGCACCGCGCGGAAACGTTCACGCAGACCGCGCACCGCCGCATTAACCAAAGTCGCGCCTTTGGCTCGTTCATCTCGGGCAAATTCCACAATCAGAATAGCGTTTTTACTAGCCATGCCCACCAGCAAAATAATTCCCAGCTGAGAATAAATGCTGAGCGGCATACCGCTGAAGAACAGGCCAAGCATAGCCCCGCTTACGGCAACCGACAAAGAAAGCAGCACCGGAATCGGAATTATAAAGCTTTCGTATTGCGCCACCAAAAACAGATAGGCAAAAGTCAGCGACAACAGCAGCAAATAGCCTATTTGTCCGTTGGTTGTTTTTTCCTGATAGCTCATGGTTGACCATTCAATAGCAAAACCTTTCGGCAGACTGCTAATCAGTTTTTCCACCGCCGACATGGCATCGCCGGTTGAAGACCCCGGTTTCTGCACAGCCGTGATAGAAGCCGCCGGATATTGGTTATAGCGTTCAACCACACGCGGAGCCAAAACTTTGTGCAAGTCCACCAAACCGCGCAGCGGCACCATGCGTCCCAGATTATTCTG
The DNA here is from genome assembly GCA_963659495.1 of Bacteroidaceae bacterium. Taxonomy (GTDB): domain Bacteria; phylum Pseudomonadota; class Alphaproteobacteria; order RF32; family CAG-239; genus RUG410. Next base: position 19,728 of record CAVKTH010000021.1, read on the forward strand.
CACATAAAGCTCGTTGATATTGTCAATATTATCGCGGTATTTCCAGTCAGATTGAATCATCACTTTATTAACCTGAGTGCCAAGATTGATATCGTTGACATAAGACGACCCCAGATAAGTTTCCAAAGTTGAAAAAATCTTGCTCATCGGGACTTTCATCGTTTCCGCTTTCACGCGGTCAATATCCAAAAAGATATTCGGAGTTTTGGCGTTGAAGGTGGTGTAAGCATACGCCACTTCCGGCAGCTGATTTATTTTGCCTAAAAAGCTCTGCAGCGCCGCGTCAAGTTTTTGGTAATCCATTGTTTGGCGGGACTGCAAGCGGATATCCAAACCGTTTGCCGTACCTAACCCCGGAATTGCCGGCATTTCAAAAAACTGAAATTCAGCTTCTGGAAATTGCTGCATTTTTGCCCGCAGACGGTTCAGGATATTGGTTGAATATTGTTCCGGACGCTTGCGCTCTTCCCATGGCTTTAGAACGATAAACGACATAGAAACGTTTTCGCCTCTTCCGCCCATAAGTGAATAGCCGATAACATCCGAAACGTTGTCAACGTCTTTTTCTTCACGGATTAAGGCTCCGGCTTTTTCAATCAGCGACATTGTGCGCAGCTTGGAAGCTCCCTCCGGCAGCTGCATGCTCATAACCAAGATGCCTTGGTCTTCATCCGGAATAAAAGAGGTTTGCGCGGTAGCAAACAAAATTCCGACCAAACCGAACAGCAATACCATAATTGCAAACACAACCTTTAACTTTTTCGCCAAAAACGACACGGTGCGGGCATAAAAATGTATCACATTGTTAATCGTTTTATTAACTTCATACCAAAAGCCGGAAGTGCGCGGCTTGATATTTTTAATCAGCAGCGAACAAAGCGCCGGCGACAAAGTTAAAGCGTTTAATAATGAAAACATAATTGCCGTAGCGATAGTAACAGAAAATTGCTGATAAATTTTACCGACAATGCCGCCCAAGAAGCCGACCGGCACAAAAATAGCCAGCAGTACGCACGAGGTGGCAACCAGCGCGCCGGTTATCTCGCTCATAGCTTTCATGGTTGCGTCTTTGGCGCTCAGTTTTTCATTCTGCATCAAAAACACCACGCGCTCCACCACCACAATAGCGTCGTCAACTACCGCGCCGATAGCCAGCAGCATGGCAAACAGCGTAAACATATTGATGCTGTAGCCCAGCGCTAAAATCACGGCGAATGTTCCCAAAATGGAAACCGGAATTGTTAAAGTCGGAATCAGCGTAGAATAAAAATCCTGCAAAAAGAAATAGCAAACGCCGACCACCAATAACAAGGTTAAAAACAGCGTAAACACCACTTCTTCCACAGAAGCGTCAACATACTTTGTAGAATCGTAAGAGATGCCGTAGGTCAAGCCCTGCGGGAAGAAAGCTTCCGCTTCCTGCAAAGCCTGTTTGACCGCTTTCATTGTTTCCAGCGCATTAGCGCCGGAAGAAAGGCTCAGAGACACCGGCACCGCGCTTTTGCCGTTATACAGGCCGGAGGTAGCGTATGTTTCCTGCCCCAATTCCACAGCCGCAACATCTTTTAAGCGCACCAACCCGCCCTGCTCAGCCGTACGGACAATAATTTCTTCAAACTCTTCGGCGGTTGACATACGGCCTTGAGTTTGCAAAGTATAAACCATCGGGTTGCTGCCGCCGGTCGGAGCCGCGCCGACTTTACCCAAGGTCGGCTGATAGTTTTGACCGGAAATCGCACTATAAACTTCATCGGCGGTAATTTGCAGAGCCGCCATTTTATCAGCATTCAGCCACACGCGCATGCTAAGCTGCGCCGAATAAACATCAACGCTGCCCACGCCTTGAATTTTTGCCAGCATACGCTGAATATTGTTGTACACATAATCAGCAATCTGCTTTTCATCCAAGGAATCATCAGGCGATGAAAACACGATATAGCCCAAAATATTGGAAGATTCACGCTGTACGGAAATTCCCTGGCGCGAAACCTCTTCCGGAATTTTAGAAGTTGCCTGTTGCACGCGGTTTTGCACTTTTACCTGCGCCATATCCGGATCCACGCCGGTTTTGAAGGTAACAGTCAATTTATATGACGAATCTTCAGATGAAGAGTCCATATAAATCATATCTTCCACGCCGTTGATTTCATCTTCCAGCGGAATACCGATTGTTTTGGCAATCACATCGGCGCTGGCACCTGGATATGAAGCGCTGACTGTAATCTGCGGCGGAGTAACTTCCGGATACAGAGCCACCGGCAGATTGAACAAGGCCAAAATTCCGACCAGCACAATCAAAATAGAAATAACAAACGAAAAACGCGGACGTTTAATAAAAAATGCTGAAAACATCAATACCTCCTACTTGCCAGCGCTGACAAAAATCGGATTAACTTCGGCGCCGTCGCGGACTTTCTGCAAGCCTTGCACAATTACTTTATCGTCTTTATCCAAGCCGGAAAGCACAACCTGCCGGTCATCAACAACATCGCCTAGCTGAATATATTTTTGCTTAGCTGCATATTTGCCGTCGGCCTCGCTCACGGTCATCACATAAGTGCCGTTGGCGTCTTCCGAAAGGGCAACTTGCGGAACCAGCAGCGCCATTTCACGGGAAGTAAAACGGATATTTATATCCACATAGTTCCCCGGAACCAATAAGTCTGAATTGTTTTCGGCGTCCAAATAAACCGGAATAGTCGCAGTATCGCTGTTTACTTCATTGCTGAAAAACAGGTTCTGCGCCTTTTCGGTTTGAATTTCCCCGTTTGGCAGAACAATATCCACAAAAACATCCTGCGCGTTTTTCAATTTATCCAAAAATACCGAACGTTCTTTATCGGTTACCGAAAAAGCCACCCGCACCGGATTCATTTGCACCACGCGGGCTAAAGTCTGGCTGTTGGCGTTAACCAAATTGCCTTCGGTTATAAAAGCTTTGCCGATAACACCGTCAATCGGAGCGGTAACTTCAGTATATTCCAAATTCAAACGCGCCAAATCCTCTTGAGCTTCGGCGTTTTTCAAATTGCTTTCCGCCACTTCCAATTCTTTGTCGGATATAAATTTTTTCTGATGCAGTTCCTGCAGGCGTTTATAATCCGAAGCCAGCTGTTTTACTGTAGCTTCAGCCGCTTTTAAGTTATCACGGTAACGGCGCTGTTCAATGACAAACAGCACATCGCCTTTTTTAACCTGCGAGCCGTTTTCAAACAAAATTTTCTCAATATAGCCCGATACCTGCGGCACAATATCCACGCTGTTGATTGCCTCTACATTGGCAATATATTTCTTTTTTGCCGACACGTCTTTCTGCCCCAATTCGGCGACTTGCACCGAGGGAGTTTCCATTCCCCATTCCATATTGCCGGACGGAGAAAACCGGTTGTTCAAATACCAGCCCAGCGCCACAAAACATAGAGCGTAAAAGGTGTTCAGATAAATATGCCTGCTTTTGATTTTTTTAACTTTCATTTTATTCCTCTGTTTAATTTTTTAAATTCGGCTAAAAATAAAAATTAAAAAATTTTAAAGCAAGGCAAAAAAAGTTTGTGTAACTTTTCTAATGATTTTTCGGCGTTTGGATTAAAATAGCGACTTTAGCGCCTGTGGGTAACTTATTATTAAGCAGCACATATTCTTCATCCTTGCTAACATTAAGGCAATCCAATATATTGGAGCTATTGACCCTATACATAAGCGCATTATTTCCCTGTTCAAACTGATAAACCGAATGCCATTTTTTGAGCCAGCGCGAAACTGTTTGCGGAGTAACTCCGACTAAATTCGCAATCTGCCGCATAGAAAGTCCGGCGGCGTATAAATCGTGCGTCATCAGCTTTTGAAAGATAGATTTTCCGTGCGGAGATTCTTTAGTGAATTGATAGCCGCATTGCCGGCATTTATAGCGCTGCACGCCAAACACTTTTCCATTTTTCACACAGTCTTCCGCACCGCATTTTATACATTTTGCCATACTGTTTTCTCCCTCATTATATATAGTATAATGCGGAATATTATAAAAATCATTAAAAAAGTTACATTTTTTTATTATTAAAACGTCATAACAATATGGCACCACGGATTTTTATCGGTACAAGATTTGCACATTTCATCAATAGTGCTTAAGGATAACTCACTCAGGCATTTATTTTCATTTCCGCAATATCCGTCGCCGTAATAGACATACGAACTATTGTCTGCTTGATGGCGATAAAACATAACATAATATACGGCTCCATGCAGCGGCTGCATGACATTGCGGTACAAAGCGCGGCAATAGTCCAAATTTGTAGAGTGAGGCAAAATATTGCCGGACGATTGGTCAACAATGCCGATTTCAAAAACTAAATGTCCGCCGCGCACAAACGGCCAGACCATATGATTTTGAGAATCTATTATAGTCCAACTGTCATAGTTTTTCCAAGTAGTCGGCGTTAAATTAGCAGCAATAGCAAACTCCGTTAAATAAAGCTGCGAACTGTCCTTATTTAACTTTTCATAATCCGGCAAATGCTCCAGCAATCCGGCAATAAAATAGTTATATTCTTCTATTATTTTGTTGATTTTAAACATTTCCATAGCTTTGGAATAACCAGCGATGCCGGCAACTGATAATACAGCAATTATCGCCAGCACGCCGAGCATTTCTATCATGCTGCGTCCCGTACTGCTGACGTCATTGCGAGGAGTGTAAC
>CAVKTH010000022.1:0-24192 GCA_963659495.1 Bacteroidaceae bacterium
GCGCTTTTTCTGCCGTTCAGCACGTTTTTGCAGGGTTTGGCAGAAAAAATGATATATTCGGAAATAATACATTAAGAACAAAACTGACAGGCGGCACTTGGCTCACGCCTCCAGCACCAGTCATTCTAGGTCTTGTACCTAGAATCTTGTTGCAACAAGGTTCTAACTTAATCAATAAATTAACCATATTATTGTATAAGTGTTGGTTGAGAGAAGATACTCGGAATAAATCCGAGTATGACTGGTGCTGGAGGCGCAGGCTTAGTGCCTTTTGCCTATCCTTTAAGTACCCCTCACCCGCAGACAAGTCTGCACCCTCTCCCGCAGGGGGCGAGGGTTATAGATTGCTTCGTCGTTACGCTCCTCGCAATGACGCCGAAAGTAACAACATCGTATTTAAGGGTTTGGATGTTGTGCGTCAATACTCCTCAAAACTCTTTGAAACTACGGAGAGTGGTGTAGATAAAGTGGTTTCTAGCTGCGAAAAAAATCCTAGTGTACATAAAACGTACATGAATTTTTTGAGACAGCGTAAAACCGCTTTAGATGCGCCGCTATACGCGGTTTCTGCTGGCCGCAGTATGATAGAAATGCTCGGCGTATTGGCGATTATAGGTGTATTATCTGTCGGTGGAATCGCAGGTTACTCAAAGGCTATGGAAAAATGGAAAATAAACAAAGCTACTGAGGAATATTCGCACATCATTTTTGGTATGCTGGAACATATTGACGATGTGCGGAAATTAAGTCCGCAAAGCGGATATACAGGACTTGCCGACTTGGCTATTGCCCTAAACCTGATACCTAACAACTGGAACAAAGTCGGCGATAAACATTTTAATGACGCTTACGGCAATCTGGTTCAGGTTCAAGCCCGCGCTCAAAATTTAGTTTTTGATATATTTATCGGCAACATTCAAACAAACAATGATAGTACATCCTCTCCGGGGTGGTCGCCGCGTTTGTGTGAATCTTTAATTTCTAATTTAGCACAGCCGCTGCATTCGTCCGTTAATATTGTCAATACATGGCAAATGGGCAAAGGCGGAATATATTACCGCGGCGATGCCTATTGCGGAGGCAGCACGCCTTGTGTCAGCAGCATGACGCTCAACAATATTCACGACATGTGCAAGCATTGCGACGGCTCGCATGAGTGCTGTATAACCCTTGAATTTTAGCAGCTTTTCATCTTGGTATAAAAAACCTCCGTTTATCTTTTACGATAAGCGGAGATTTTTTTAATCTGAATACTTTTACAAATTCTTTAATTTTTGCTGCAAAGCCCGCAGCTCGCTGATAGCGTCACAAATCGGCGACAAATCCACCGGCGGCAGTTCCGGCGCCTCCACTTTATGCGGCAAAGGTTCCAGCCCCAAAGGCAAATCAGGTTCTTCCTCTTCAAAAAAGTCTTTTTGAATTTCATCTTCGCCCAAAAGATTTTTTAACCCTTTTTCCTTAATCAGGCGCTGCGCACCCTCAATGGTGTAGCGGTTGCCGTAAAGCAGATTTTTTATCAGCTTTAAAACTTCTACATCATCTGGACGGTAATAGCGGCGTCCGCCGCTGGCTTTCATGGGTTTAATTTGCGAAAACTTAGTTTCCCAAAAGCGCAAAACATGGGTAGCGACTCCTAATTCATCCGCCACTTCGGCAATTGTTCTAAATGCAGATTTAGACTTATTTACCACAACCATAAGCGCAATATCCGTCCGTACTTATTAAGCGTTGACGGCCTTTCTTAAAATTTGAGAAGGCTTAAAAGAAATAACTGTTCTCGGAGTAATTTCGGCTTCCTTACCGGTTTTAGGGTTACGACCGATACGGGCGTTTTTCTTGCGCAGGCTGAAAGTGCCGAACGAAGAAATTTTTACATCCTGACCACTAACCAATTCATCTCTGATTTCATCTAAAATCATATCCAAAACATCGCCGGAATCTTTACGGGAAAGACCGATTTCTTCATAGATTGCTTCAGTAATGCTGATACGGGTAATAGTTTTCATTTCATACTTCCTAAAATACAAATTAACATTAACATAAATTTAGATGACTTTAGCACATCTTTTGCCAAAAGAAACCTTTTTAAAAAATAAATCAACAGTTTTTTGATTTATCGGCAGATTTTTTTATTTTGCCGGTAAAATCTCCCGCACAAAACGCGGATTTTTGCCAAGCCGCGACAGCACTTCATAGCTGATTGTTCCGGCGTCGCGGGCAATGTCGTCCAGCGTATATTCATCAAACACAAAATACCCCCAATCGCCGACCTGTAAATTGTCTATGCAGGTCACATCGCAAATCACATTATCCATAGAAACCCTGCCGATAATACGCGCTTCATTCCATTTGCCGCACACGTTGAAAAACACCTTGCCGACATTGGATAGCGAGCGCGGCAGCCCGTCGCCGTAACCGATAGAAACAATCGCAATTTTACGGTTTGACGCCGCGCGGTAAGTTGCAGAATAGCCAACAAAATCGCCTTTAGGCAAATTGGCAATCTGCAAAACCGGAGCTTTTACGGTTATAATATTCTGCATCTGGTTTAGACGGTACGGAGCCGTATTTATACCATACATCGCCGCGCCCAAACGCACCATGTCGCAGCAAAAATCAGCACCGAGAAACGCCCCGTCAGACGCCGACAGCGTAGCCGGAAGTTTCGGAAAATACTGCTGGCGGATAAAATTGAAATTATCCAGCTGATGCTGATTCATAAAGTGGTCTTTTTCATCGGCGCAGGCTAAATGGCTCAGCACAAAAGAAAATATTTTTAAGTCATACGCGTTTAGCTTCTCCAAGTCTTCCAAACGAAAGCCCAGACGGTTCAGTCCGGTTTCCACCTGAATAACCGGTTTTATGCCTTTAATCTCGTGTTCTTTCCAAAACTGCAGCATTTCCGGCGAGGCTATAACCGGAATCAGCTTATATTTTTCAAAAAGCGCCAGACTGTCATCGCCTATTCCCTGCAGCACAAATATTTTAGCCGCCGGAACTAACGAGGCAATCCGCTCGCCCTCCACCGCATGCGCCACAAAAAAATTACGGCAATCCGCTTTATTATACAAAGTTTCCGCCACCATTTCGGCGCCCAAGCCATAGGCATTGTCTTTAACCACCGCAGCGGCAACCGACGGCGAAGCAATCTCCCGCAGTTTTTTATAGTTGGCAACTAAGCTATCCAAATTTATTTGCAAAACAGGTCTTGTAAAAATGCTCATAACTGCTATTATCTCCTCATAATTAAAAGGCTTTTAAACATGACTTACGCCGACACCCATATTCATTTGCAGGATTATATTCCGGCAGATGTTAAAAATGTAGTAACAAACGCCAACAAAAACAACGTGTGCGAATTTGTTAACGCTTCATCGCATCCTACAGATTGGCAAAAAGTGCTGGACATTGCCGCTGAATTTAAGGGGATTATTCCGGCTGCCGGCGTGCATCCGTGGTATGTTAGCGAAGTGCCTGTAGACTGGGCAAAGCGGCTGGAAGATTTATTGCGGCAGAATCCGCAGTTATGGCTGGGCGAATGCGGAATTGACCGGCTGAAAAATCACGACACCGGCGGGCAGCTCGCTATTTTACAAACGCAAATTACTTTAGCGCAAAAATATAACCGTCCGCTGATTATACACGCTGTAAAAGCCGATGAAATTCTGCGTCCGCTTTTGTCAGTACTGCCGAAAAAAACGATTTTTCATTCGTTTACAGGCTCGGCAGAATGGGGAAAAGAACTGCAGACGCACGGCTTTTATCTGGGGCTGAATTTTTCGGTTTTACGCAAAAAAAATTATACTGAACTGCTGCAGCAGCTTAATATTCAGCAGCTGCTTTTAGAAACGGACGGACCGTATCAATCCGGACAGAAAGACGTGCCATCGTTGCCGCAGAACCTGCCGCTGCTGGCCGAAAAAATCGCCGCTGTCTTTAATATGCCTGTCTATGAATTTTCAGAAATTGTCGCCGCTAACTGGCGAACTTTTAAGGGAGAATAAAAAAATGCAAAGCGCGCCTAAATCTTTACGCCTGCAAATTGCCATTTTCGGACGTGTAAACGCTGGAAAATCCAGTTTTTTAAATCTGGTTACCGGACAGGAAGCGGCTATAACTTCAGAGATTGCCGGAACCACTACCGACGTGGTGGAAAAAGCGCAGGAACTTTTGCCGCTGGGACCGGTTTTGTGGCTGGATACCGCCGGTTTCGGAGATAATACCGAACTTTCGGAACAGCGTCTGGCTAAAACAGCCAAAGTTTTAGACCGTACCGACATTGCCGTTATGGTGTGCGAGGGCGACAGCCTCGGTGCAGAAGAACAACAAATCATCGCCCTAACCGCTCAGCGCAAAATTCCGCTTATAAAAGTGTATAACAAGGCTGATAAATATAACATCACGGCAACGGACGGGATTATTATTAGCGCTGCCGATAAAAACTCCCGCGATAAGGTGCTGAACGAGCTTAAAGCGGCGCTGATTAAAGCCTGCCCCGAAGATTTTATAAACAACCGTCCGTTGCTTGGCGATTTGACGCCGGAACACAGTACGATAGTGATGATTATCCCTATTGACTATGAAGCTCCGAAAGGACGCTTGATTATGCCGCAAGTGCAGGCTATCCGCGATTGTCTGGACCATAATCAAAATGTGTTGGTCGTCAAAGAAAATGATTATCAGACGGTGCTGCAGAACTTTAAAAATCCGCCGGCTTTAGTGGTTTGCGACTCGCAGGTAGTAGATAAAATGGTGGCAGAAACTCCGGCAGAGCTGAAATGCACAACTTTTTCCATTTTGATGGCACGCTTCAAAGGCGATTTGCAAAAAATGGTTGCCGGTGCGGCCATGATTGACAAACTGCAGAACGGCGACAAGGTATTGATTGCCGAATCCTGCACGCATCATGCGGTTGAAGACGACATCGGGCGCGTAAAAATTCCGAACTGGCTGCAAAAGAAAACCGGAAAAAATCTGCAGATTGACCATGTCAGCGGCTGCGATTTTGCTGCGAATTTAGCTGATTACAAACTGGTAATTCAATGCGGCGGCTGCGCGATTAACCGCAAAGAAATTTTGTCGCGGATTTATAAATGCGAGCAAGCCGGCGTGGCTATCACTAATTACGGCGTCTGCATTTCCGAGCTTAAAGGCGTGCTGCAGCGCGTGCTGGAACCATTCGGCGACGTTTATGAAGCTTACCTAAAAGCCCAAAAATAAGCTTAAAGCCTTATTGTCTTTTCAGATATTCGGCAAAGTTGATGACAGCGGTGCTGACTTCTTCGCTGACCTCGTCAAATTCTGCATTTTTGCAGAGATTATCTTCATCAGCATAAAGCGAGCGGTTTAATTCCAGCTGCAAAGTGTACATTTTGCGGCGCGGCTGGCAATAGTTAAACGTGATATAGGCGCCGGAATACGGGCAGTTTTCCTGCACATTATAATTATAGTCCCAGAACTGAGCGGCTAAAAAGTCGCTGTATTCCTGCGGGCAGCTTTGGCTGAACAAATTGCCCAGACAAACATCAATACCGGAGCGGTCGTCAATAATTGAACAGATTTTAGACGGCATGGAATGGCAATCCAAAACCACGCAGAAACCAAACTTTTTCAGGCACTTATTGATAAGCTGCTGCAGCCGGCTGTGATAAACGTCATAAACCTTGCTCAGTCGTTCTTCTGCTTCATGATAGTTCAGCAGTCCGTCATAAAGATTCTCACGCTTAAAGTTAATGCGGTGAATCACGCCCAAGCCGACGCGGCAATGCTTGTCATATAAAATATCCTTTTCTTTGGGATAGTTATAAAACATAGTCGGGTCAAGCTCCAGCCGGTCGCGGTTCAGGTCTACAAAAGTGCGGGTAATGTTCATTTTGAGAGCGGTTAAGCCCTTGTCAAGAGCGCCTTTCAAAAGTTCATCAACCAGCAAATCTTCGTTGCGGCGCAGAATTTTTTCGGGAAAGCGCACATTTTGCAGAAATTCCGGCGGAAAAAAGGTTCCGCTGTGCGGAATGGAAAGGATAAGCGGATATTGTATTTTATCGGCGTTAAATTCATCATACACCGACAAATTTTGATAGTTAACCGTAAAATCAATATGCTTATCCGCCATGCGCCACCTATTTCTTTAAAGTTAAAGTTTTACGCGGGGTTCTGTATTCGGCCGGCTTATATTCCGCCGGTGTTCTTTTTTTGAACGGTTTGCGCTCGGCTGTTCCGCGTTTAAAAGTTTTCCGTCCGTCTGCCTTAAATTCTTTAGGCTCGCCGAATTTACGGCGGCGCGGCTTAAATTCTTTTTTATCTTCTATGCCGTCTTTTTTAAAATCTTTACGCTTAAAATCTCCGCGCTTGGCAAAAGATTTTTTCTTTTCAGCTTTTTCAGCCTTTTCAGCCTTTTCTTTTTCGTTACGCTTGCGCTTGGTGGCGGCTTTTTCCACCGACCAGCCGAATTTGCCAAGCTGTTTGCCCAAGGCATAGTAAAAACCGTGCGCATACGCCAGCAAGCCGGCTTTTTCCAGATGCAGAGCATTGTTCTCGTCTAAATACTCCTCATCCACATTTACCGACAGCACTTCAGCCAAAAACATATCATGCGTAGCCGGTTTATCTTCGGTGCCGAGGCGCTTAATTTCCAGCACGCGGCATTCCAGCGATATCGGAGATTCGACAACCTGCGGCGCGGCAATTTTAAAACACGGCGCGGCAGTTAAGCCGGTAAGCTCAAACTTATTCACATTGCGTCCGCTTTTGACGCCGCACATATCAACTTGCTTAGCCAGCGTTACGGTCGGCAGATTTATCACAAATTCTTTGGTTTGGCTGATAATTTCGTGGCTGTAGCGTGACGGGCGCAGCGAAACATACACCAAAACCGGATCGCTGCACAAAACACCGGTCCAGGCTGCCGTCATCACATTCGGATTTTCCATTGTGCCGCAAGAAACCAACACCGGCGGCAGCGGCGCCATCAATGTTCCGGGACGCCATGAAATTTTTGCCATTATAAACTCCTTATCATTTAACTTTGCGCAGTATATACCCAAAATTTTTTACAGTCAAGAAAAGTCAAGGTCTGCCGCGCGGCTGCAGCAGACCGATTTTTTCAGGAATAAAACTATGAAAATTCATAGCAATTTTAATATAGCACATTTTGCCGGTTTTACCTATAAACCAAAAGCGCAGGGTTAACCGATAAATAGTTTAATAAGTCGCAGAATCTCGTTGTAAAAATAAACCAATGAGCTAAGCTGCTGGGTAATGGAGAATAAAAATATGAAAGATTTAGATTTAAGCAAATTGAGTTTTGAAGACGCTTTAGTGCAGCTGGAAAGCATTGTGCGCGAGCTGGAGGGCGGAAAAATTAAGCTGGATGACGCCGTAGAGGCCTATGAAAAAGCAACGGCGCTTAAAAAATTCTGTGAAGAAAAGCTCAAAGCCGCGCAGCTGAAAATTGAAAAAATCAATGTTTCGCCGGACGGCGCAATTTCTACCGAACCTTTAGACAAGACGGAGGAATAATGACTGATATCAAACAAAGCTTAAGCGAATTTTCGGCAAAATTTAACGCCGATTTAGCCCAATATTTTCCATTGCCGGACGGCGCGGAAAAACGCGTTGTTGAAGCAATGAGCTATTCGCTGATGAACGGCGGCAAGCGCCTGCGCCCGTTTTTGCTGTGCCAATGCGCAGCTTTGTTTGATGTTGACTACAAAACAGCCTTGCCGGCGGCAGCGGCTTTGGAAATGCTGCACACCTACTCGCTGATTCATGACGACTTGCCGGCTATGGATAATGACGACCTGCGCCGCGGCAAGCCGACCTGCCATAAAAAATTTGATGAAGCCACCGCGATTTTGGCAGGCGACGGGCTTTTGACTTATGCTTTCAGGGTGCTTTCTTCGGCTTTGGAAATCCGTCCGGAAATCCGTTTGACTTTGGTGCAGCTGCTTTCAGACGCCGCCGGAGCTTTCGGAGGCATGGTCGCGGGTCAGACTTTGGATTTATACGCCGCACCGACCGGAACCGACCAAGGCGATGAAAACATTATCGCCCGTCTGGAAGAAATGAAAACCGGACGCCTGCTGCGCTATGCCTGCGAAGCCGGAGCGGTTTTGGGGCAGGCTCCGCTGGAGCAACGGCAGGCTTTGGTAAGCTATTCCCGCAAAATCGGGCAGACTTTCCAAATCAGCGATGATATTTTAGACCGTGAGGGAGACCAAAACTTAGTGGGTAAAACTCTGCATAAAGACGAGGCGCAGAACAAATTTACGGTTGTCAGCCGCTTCGGCATAGCAGAGGCCAAAAAATTAGCGCAGAAGCTCACGGATGAAGCCATAGATACTGTTAATATTTTTGGCAAAAAAGCTAAAATTTTACAAGAACTTGCCCGCTTTATTATAAACCGCAGCCACTAAAAAAATCTGTTGCACCGCCTCTGTTTTTATGGTATGCTGAAAGCATAAAATATAATTATGAAAACGGAGGTGCGATATGCCTGAAAAGAAAAAAGTTACTGCCGGTCAGCAATTTATAAAACTGCTGGACAGCGCTGCAAAGGATAAGGACAGACTTTTAGATTTGGCAAGCGCGGTTATCAAGCGCTCTCATTCCGGACGCGGGCTGAAAAAGAGGAATCTTCCGGACAGCGAATCTGCTGTTAAAATGAATGCTTCCATCGCTAAATTTAATGCGGTTGCCGGTAAAGATGTTTCAACGGACGGCATGCTGGCAATGATTGCCAATACCTATCGGCAAGAGGGCTTTGGAACTCCTAAAAAGTTTAAGGAAGATTTTAAGAAAAAGCATCCGGCGGAGTATGATATGCAGCCCGAAAAAACAGTTTTGATGATGGCTCAGCGCCGCGCCGCCGTAAACGGATAGTTATATTTTATCTTTTTGTTTCTCCTTTGCCGCCGATATATCCCTGTCGGCGGTTTTCTTTTGGTATTTGCAAAAATATGTTGATTTATCTGTCAAATTCCGTATGTTAAGAAAAAAACAAAGGAGAATAATATGTTGATTTTTGGTTTAGCTGCTGTTGCCGCCATGTTCTATGCTTTGCCGAGCTATGCGAATCCGGCTTGCGCCGTCTGCACGGTGGGCGTGGCCGTCGGCTTGGAAGTTGCCCGCAATCTGGGCGTTGACGACAGCGTTATTGCCGTTTGGGCCGGGGCTTTGCTGATGCTTGTCGGCTACTGGACGATTTTGTGGTGCGATAAAAAAGGCTGGAACTTTGCTTTCCGCAATCCGCTTTTGATTGTACTGTCTCTTTCTATGATTGCCGGCGTTTATATTAAGGATTTGACCTATACGCCGAAACCGATTTTAGTTTTTTATTTAGACCCGTTTTTGTTCTGCACTTTGCTGGGCGCGGCGGTGCTGACCTATAGTTCGGTGTTTTATCAATGGATGAAAGCTAAAAACGGCGGACATGCCCATTTTCCGTTTGAAAAAGTGGTGCTGCCGATTGCCGCGCTGGCGCTGACCAGCTATGCCGTAAACTATTTTGAAGTCTGCAAGCCTCTGCCGGCTCAAAACGCTGCTGAAAATGCAGCTCCGGCTTTGCCTGATGACGGTTCGGATATTTATGATTTCAGCAAATAAATTCAAGGAGGCTCCGCTGCCTCCTTTTTGCTATATATTTTAGCCAAATCTTAACTTATATTTTTTATGCTGAATGCAATTTAACAATTAAGGAGAAAATTATGAAAAAATTTATATTGGCTTTGTTGGCCGCTTTTTCTTTTTCTGCTGCCGCTTCGGCAGCAGACGTGAAAGACCCTGAAAATACTTTGGTTATGCAGCTGAAAGACGGTACGGTTTTGATAGAAATGTATCCGGACGTTGCGCCGCGCCACGTTGCCCGCATTAAAGATTTGGTGCGTCAGGGCTTTTACGACGGCTTAAAATTTCATCGCGTAATTGAGGGATTTATGGCGCAGACCGGCGACCCGCGCGGTAACGGCACCGGCGGCAGCGGCTTAAACCTGAAAGCCGAATTTAACAACAAGCATCACGGACGCGGCGCTGTTTCTATGGCCCGCGCAGCTTCTCCGGATTCTGCCGACAGCCAATTTTTTATCTGCTTTGACGATGCCGGATTTTTAGACGGCAAATACACCTTGTGGGGACAGGTTATTTCCGGCATGGAATATGTTGACAATATCAAAAAAGGCAACTCCGCCGCCAACGGTATTGTAGAAAATCCTGACCGAATCGTTTCATTAAAAGTTTTGGCAGATACTCAAAAATAGCCAGTATTTATACAGCAAAAGCCGCTTGATTATTCAAGCGGCTTTTTTAGTGGATTTGCGGCAATAAATTCGCACACATCACGCAAAGTGTTTTCTTTGGTAAACGGTTTGCGGAGCTGATACTGCGGAAAGTTTTTCAGCAATTCATAATCCAGAACCAGAAAATCCATAGAATCCAGATAATCAGAAAACTTCTTATCCTCGGAATCTTTCAGAATTTCACTCAAAGGCTCATCTTCTTTAAGCAGGTTAAAAACCAAAGCTTTAGCTTCTGCATAGTCCATAAAGATAAAAATTTAATTATACAAAGAATTATAAAATTGTATATTTATAATGTCATTTAACGTTGTTTTTGTCAATTCATTTTAAAATAAAAAATGCTCCCCATTCAAAACTATCTTAAAAAAATAGTTCTAATGGGGAGCGCCAGCGAAACTTTGTTTATGCGATCTTCTTGTTATCTACCGTACGGGAACGAGGCTTACGAGTTTTCTTAACATCCGCCTTAGCTGCCTGATAAGCAGATTGACCACCTTTTTTCTTGAATGCTCCCTTTTCCTTCTTGGAATTCTTTGGAGCGCGCTGTTCTTTTTTTGCCATAGCTTAAAAAGTTTAATTAAACATAAAAATTACTAAATAATCATAAATTGATTGTTCTTATACTCCATTTTATTTTTTTGTCAAGCATATTTTATAAAAATATTTAATTTTGCTATACATATGCAAAAACCGCCTCAACGGCGGCTCTTACATTGCTAAATTATGGCTTTTAGTCAACAATCATAGCAGTCAAATCTGCTTCAGAAACAACCTGATCATCAACCATGCCCACGCCGTGGAACACAAAAATATTACGGCGTTCTTTAACTTTTTCAACGTGCATTCTGAGCTGGTCGCCCGGACGTACCGGCTTGCGGAACTTCACGCCGTCAACAGCCATAAACAGAACGCTGCGTTTTTTATTGGCATAGTCCGGATCCGCGCTCATAACCACGCAGCCTGCCGACTGAGCCATAGCTTCAATTTGCAGCACGCCCGGCATAATCGGATTTCCGGGAAAATGACCTTGGAAAAATTCTTCATTCATTGTCAAATTTTTGATACCGACGCCTTTTACTCCCGGTTCTTCAACTTCTAATCTATCCACCAGCAAAAACGGATAGCGGTGCGGCAGCATTTTCATTACTTCATCAATATTATAGATTTTCTTTTCAGACATTTTAACCTCACTTTATTTTTTAGAATTCTTTTGCAAAAAGGCAACCTGACGCATAAAGTCCTTAAACGGCACGCACGGGCTTCCCATCATCACAGCGCCGTCTTCAATATCGCGCATCACGCCGGACTGAGCAGCAATCTGCACGCCGCTGCCGATATGCAGATGATCGGCCAAACCGACCTGACCGCCGCAAACAACATAGTCTCCTAAAGTGCAGCTGCCGGCAATACCAACCTGCGATACAATCACGCAGCCGCGTCCCAGTTTGTCATTATGCGCAATCTGCACTAAATTATCTATGCGGCAGCCGTCGCCGATAACCGTATCATCTAAAGCGCCGCGGTCAATACAGGTGTTGGCGCCGATTTCCACGTCGTTGCCGATAATCACGCGTCCCAGCTGCGGAATGCGGTGATGCTGCCCGCCCATCAGCTGAAAGCCGAATCCATCCTGACCGATGCGCGCGCCGGTATAAATATAGCAGTTATTGCCAATCAGCGCATAAGCAATAGAAGCTCCCGCCCCGATACGGCAGCCGCTGCCGATTTGACAATCATGCCCAATCACGGCATTTGCCTCTATGCGGCAGTTATCGCCGATAACAGCATTATCTTCAATTACTACATTAGCGCCGATAGAGCAGCCCTCGCCGATTTTGGCGAACATAGAAATTTTGGCGCTGGGGTCAATTTCCACAACCGGCTTTTTTTCGGCATACATGTATTCATTGAGCTTAATAAAAGCTTCTTTTGGATTTTCACAAATCAAAGCCGTTACGCCAGCCGGCAAAAACTGCTGCAAAGCCTCGGTTGTCACACAGGCTTTGGCTTTAATTTCTGCCGCCTGCTCTTTGCTTTTGCGGTCATAGAAAAAGCAGATTTCCTCGGCTCCGACCGAATGCATGGTGGCAATGCCTTTGATAATTTCATCAGCTTTTGCCGAATCGCTCAGCACCGCGCCGGTAACCTTAGCCGCATCGGCTAAGGTTACGTTTTCTTTAATCTCATAAAAATTTTTATCTACCATCATATTCTCCTAGAGGCTGGTGCCGAAATTCAAACGGAATACTTCGGTTTTATCATACTTGGTCTTGCTGATAGGGAAACCAAAGTCAATATCAATTTTACCCATCGGCGACATCCAGTCAAAACCAAAACCGACTGAACTGCGGACTTTTGAAGAATAGTCAATCTTCTGAGCGTCAAAGTTATCCGGTTTGCCCAGCATACCGATATCCCAGAATGTACGGCCTTTAATGCCCAGTTCGTCCAAACCAATCGGGAATGTCATTTCAGCACCGGAATACATCATCCAGTTACCACCCAAAGCATCGTCTGTACGCTTATCGCGGGCGCCGATACCGGCAAATTCAAAGCCGCGCAAAGTCTGTCCGCCTAAATAATAGCGGTCGGACAAGCGGACTTTTTCTCCGCTGTAGCCGGCAATATAGCCGCCGGTTGCAAACAGCTTAAAGGTATAGTAGTCGGCAAGCGTATAGAACTTATAGGCTTTGGCGTCAAACTTGTTGTATTTGTCATCGCCGCCCACACCGGCAAAATCATTACCGAAAGACAGATAATAGCCTTCTTTGGTGTTAATGGCGTTATCACGCTTATCATAAACGAATGTCTGACCGATTACCGAAGCGGTGCTGCTGCCCTCTTCTGCCTTTACAAATTCAGAAGCATAAGATTTAACATGGTTAACTTCATTTTTGCTCAGAGTATAGCGGGTATAGTGATAAAAGTCATCGGTATAGTTCCAGCCAAAGCGAACGCGTCCGCCTTTTGAACTTGTATCGTATGATGCTTCATCTTCATAATCCTGCTCGGTCATGAACAAATCAGCGCCGGCGCTCAAGCGGCGACCCAAGAAATACGGCTCAGTAAAGCTGATGTCATAATCTTTGGTACGCTGAGAAATACCAACGTTAAAGCCCAATTCCTGCCCGCGTCCGCGGAAGTTGTTTTCGGTCACTCCGGCACGCAGCAAAGCACCGTTTGTGGTGGAATAACCAACGCCGACATTAAAGTAACCGGTAGATTTTTCTTCTACATTAACATTCAAATCAGCCTTGTTCGGACCGGTCGGCTCAGTTTGAATATCTACCTTGCTGAAGTAGTTGAGGTTTTCAACATTGCGGCGCGAATCGCGCAGTTTAGAAATATTCAGCGCGTCGCCCTCATCCAAGCGGAATTCGCGGCGGATAACTTCATCCAAAGTGCGGTCGTTGCCGGTAATGTTAATACGGTCTACAAACACGCGCTGGCTTTCGCTGATATTAAATACCAAATCAACCGTGCCGGCGGCGTTGTTGCGGACAAGTTCCGAATCCACATCCACAAAAGCAAAGCCTTTTTTGCCTAAAGTTTCAGTCATAGCGCTGATAGATTTTTCAATCAAATCGGCATTGTACCAATCGCCTTTAGACAATTCAACATCGTCATAAAGCGGGTTAACATCAACATCTTTAACTTCTGACTTAATGCTGATTTTATTGATTTTGTAGCGTACGCCCTCGTTTAGAGTGAAAGTCAAAATGAATGATTTTTTATCGGCGCTCAGCTCGGCAACTGCGGATTCAACCTTAAAATCAGCATAGCCGCGGTTAGTGTAAAAACGGCGCAGCAATTCTTTATCATAATTCATTTTTTCGGCATCATAAGTTTCTGATGAAGTGAAAATACGATACCAGCGGCTTTCCTTGCTCATGATTTCATCCTGCAAATCAGAGTTAGAATAGTGCGTGTTGCCCAAGAAGTTGATTTTATCAATTTTAGCGGCCGAACCCTCATCAATTTCATAAATCAAATCTACGCGGCTGTCGTCACGCTTAATGATTTTAGGCTCTACAGTCACAGTATAGCGGCCGGTTTTGCGGTATACGTCCAAAATACGCTGCACATCCTGCTGCACTTTCGCTTTGTCATAAACCGAACGAGGACCTAACTGCACTTCGCTTTCCAAAATCTTGTCATCTATTTTGTCGTTGCCGTCAAAAGCACGCTTACCGATAACCGGATTTTCTTTTACATTGATAACCAGAGTATCATCCTTGGATGTATCAAAATTTACATCGCTGAACAAACCTGTGTCATACAGACGCTTAAAAGAGCTATCCAGCTTGTCTTGCGAAACCGTTGAGTTCTGCTTGATGTTCAAATAAGACAGTACCGTTGCTTTTTCTACGCGCTGAAGTCCGTTGACTTCTATTTTTTTAACCAGCATATCGGAAGCCATCGCCTCAAAAGCCAATAAGCTGGTGGCCATTACGCCGGCAAAAAGTTCTTTTTTCATTTTTTATTTATACTCCTTAGTCAAACCACCGGTTAAATAAATGCACCATGTCGTTCCATGTTGCCAAAACCATAATGGCTAAAATTATAAAAAGACCAAACTTGAAGATGTAATCCTTAACCCGCGGCTTAAGTTCGCGGCGGATAACCATTTCACACAAATAAATAACTACATGGCCGCCGTCCAGAACCGGAATCGGCAAAATGTTTATCAATCCCAAATTAACCGACAGCAGCGCCATAAAGTAAATAAAACCGATTAAGCCTCCGGATTTGCTGACATCGCCGGACATTTCGGCAATGCGGATAATGCCGCCGACATCTTGGCCGCCGCGCTGACCGGTTATCATCTGCCCGACTGCACGCAGCGTTGTTACCGTAACATTCCAAGCTTCGCCGAAACCGGATTCCACAGCATTAGCAAAAGTCATATTATGGCGCGAAAAGACAATACCGGCTGTAGACTGAATGCCCAGCATGCGGCGCTTTTCCAGCTTTCCGTCGCCGGAATCAAACTTAGTTTCTCTTAAAACAGCCGTAAGATGCAGCGGACGGCGGACTTTTATTTCAAACTCATCATCCACATGCGCGCTTACATAGTCTTTCAGCTGCGTAAAATCATTCAGCTTTACGCCGTTGACGCTGTCCAGCACATCACCGCTCAAGAATCCGGCCTGCTCGGCTGAACTGCCGGCCATTACATTGCCGATAACAGCCGGAGACGGCAGCAGCTCGCCGGTCTTTTCGTCAGTCGGAGCCGGCAAAGACATTAAGCCCAAGATTTTTTCTTTTTTATTTTCGCAGACAGAACAAGGATTTTCTATTTCTGAAGTAAAGAGCTTAAAGGTCAGCGGACGCTCTACATCTACTGAAACTTCATCGCTGGCAGATAAAGTGATTTCATTGCCGATAGCCTGAAAATCCGGCGTTTTATTGCCGTTTATACTGACAATGGTGTCGCCGGGCTTGATTCCGGCCAAATCAGCGGCCTCGCCCTCAACCACCGCGCCGACAACCGACGGATAAACAATCTTGCCGTAGCTGTAAAAAATACCGATAAAAGCAACAATGGCAAACAAATAGTTAAATGCCGGACCAGCCACAACAATCGCCAATTTTTTCCAGCCTTTTTGATACGGGAAAGCCCGTTTTTTATCTTCTTCCGACAACTCTGCCGCAGCTTTATCGGCAGTAGAAGACGACGCATCGGCATCGCCTAAAAACTGGCAGTATCCGCCCAGAGGCACAGCGCAGATTTTCCATTTAGTGCCGTGTTTATCGGTGCGGCTCCACAGCTCTTTGCCAAATCCGATAGAAAAATCCGACACCGCCACGCCCAAGCTGCGGGCAATGATAAAATGTCCGAACTCATGAACAAAAACCAGCACGCCTAAAAGAACGATAAACGGCACAATATAATAAATAATATTAAGTAAAGCTTCCATCAGCGTCTCCTCAGCGCATATACATAAAGAACAAATAAACGAAAGGCGCAGCAAAAATCAAGCCGTCAACACGGTCAAAAACGCCGCCGTGTCCTGGAATAAGCTTGCTGGAATCCTTAACCCCGACCTTGCGTTTAATCGCCGATTCAATCAAATCGCCGATTTGCGCCAATACAGCAATTATACCTGCCGCAAAGGCGTACAGAATCTGGTCGTTAACCTGCCATACATAACGCAGCTGCAGCGGCGAATAAGTAAATGAAATATGGTTCAGGTTGTTTGAATAAAACGGAATATCCATCACTTCGGTGCAAACATACATAAAAATGATGCTGACGGAAATAGAAAGCAAAATTCCGCCGAACAAGCCCGACCAAGTTTTATTTGGGCTGATTTTCGGCGCCAATTTCGGACCGCGCAGATTGCAGCCGACCACCAAACCGCCAATATCCATGCTCCAAACCATCAAGAAAAACCACAAAGTCATCATAAAGCTGTAGTTATACTGCGGGTCATAATAGCCCTCGCTCGGGTCAAAGCAGCGGTACATCCAAATCAACGAGCCGATGCCGATAGAAATATACGGTACGCCCAAGGTAATCAGCCCGCGGCGCTTTTCTTTTTCGGCCACAAAATACACCACCAGCGAAGTCACGGCAATCATAGTAAACAGCACGGCAAAATTATAGCTCCACAGCGAAACCGCCAAGCTCATCATATAGGTCGCCACATAGGCAGAAGCCTTTTGAGCCGAAAGCAAATTAGCCCATTCCCAAGCCAGCAAACCGCCGACCACAATAGCCAAAACTTCTACATACGGGCTGCCAATGTAAAGTACATCCACCGCAATCGGAATCATAACTATTGCCGCTAAAATTCTTTTGGCGATTGCTCCCAATTTACGACTTACCATATCTTCTCTCCCTCTTGTTATAAATTTCAATAATATCTTTCAGTTCCGATTTTGAAAAATCCGGCCATAAAGTCGGCGAAAAATACATTTCGCTGTAGGCCAGCTGCCATAAAAGATAGTTGCTTATGCGCTGCTCGCCGCTGGTGCGGATAAGCAAATCCGGCTCAGGTATTCCGGCGGTATACAGCATAGATGCAAAGGTTTCGGCGTCAATATCGCTCAGGCTTAAATCGCCGTTTTGCACCAGCTGGGCAATTTTGCGTGCAGCCGCCGTAATTTCCTGCCGTCCGCCGTAGCTTAAAGCCACACACAGCGTCATGCCGTCGTTTTCAACGGTTTTATCTTCTATTTTTGTCATTTTAGCAACAATATCAGCCGCCAGCATATCACGTTCGCCGATAAAAACTATTTTGACATTATTTTCTTCCAGCTCCTTAAAGCTGTTATCCAAATAATTGCGCAAAAGGTTCATCAGGGCGTCAACTTCTTCTTTATCACGCTGCCAATTTTCGGTAGAAAAAGCGTACACGGTCATATATTTAACCCCAAAGTTTTTCACAGCCTTTGCCGTATCAATTAAAACTTCGGCGCCTTTTTTATGCCCCATGGCAGCCGGCAGCCCGCGCTTTTTTGCCCAGCGCCGGTTACCGTCCATAATAAATGCGATATGCTGCAAGTTACTGATAGTCACGGCCGCACCTTATACCTGCATAATATCTTTTTCTTTTAAAGCCACTTGCTCGTCAACTTTGCGGATAGCGTCATCTGTCCACTTTTGAATATCGTTATTATACTTCTTTTCTTCATCTTCAGAAATAAGCGAATCCTTTTTAAGCTTTTTAACATCGTCCATAGCATCGCGGCGGATATTGCGGACAGCAACCTTGCATTGCTCGGCATATTTGCCGGAAATTTTAACCAATTCTTTGCGGCGTTCTTCGCTCAGCGGCGGAATCGGAATGCGAATCAGCTGACCGTCTGACATCGGGTTTAGGCCTAAATCGCTTTCGCGCAAAGCCTTTTCTACAGCTTTAGCCATGCTTTTATCCCAAACGCTTACCGACAAAGTGCGGGCGTCCGGAACGCTGACGGTGCCGACTTGGCTAATCGGCGTCATATTGCCGTAAGCTTCAACCAAGATACCGTCCAGCAAGCTGGCATGAGCGCGTCCGGCGCGCAATCCGGCAAAATCTGCTTTCAGAGCTTCCAAACTTTTTTCCATGCGGCTTAAAGTTTCAGTTTTAATTTTTTCAAAATCAGACATTTTTACCTCTTATTTTTATTTAATGATTGTACATTTAGCAAGACCGCAGACAGCCTCTACAATAGAATCTTTTCCTTTTTGGGCAAAAACCATAATCGGAATATTATTTTCTGCCGCCATGGTAATCGCCGTCATATCCATAACTTTGAGCTTTTTCTCTTCAACTTCGGCAAAGCTTACGGTTTCATATCGCTTGGCATTCGGATTATTCCGCGGATCGCAGTCATAAACGCCGTCAACCTGAGTTGCTTTCATAATAACGTCGCAATGCATTTCGGCTGCCCGCAAAGCCGCTCCGGAATCGGTCGTAAAATACGGATTACCCGTACCGGCGGCAAAAATAACCACATGGCCTTGAGCCAGCGATTTCATTGCTTCGCGGAAACTATAGGTTTCACACACCTGCGGCATTACCAAGCCGGAATAAATTTCCGCCGGACAGCCCGCGCGCTCTATCGCCGTTTTCATAACCAGAGCATTCATCAGGGTTGCCATCATACCGACTTGGTCGGCGACGCTGCGGTCCATACCCTCACTGGCGTTTTTCGCCCCGCGGAAAAAGTTTCCGCCGCCGATAACCAGACAAATCTGCACGCCCATATCGCGTACTTTAGCAATTTCTGCAGCCAGCGCCGCCGCTATATTGGCATCAACGCCGAAGCCCTTGTCGCCCATCAAGCCTTCGCCGGAAAGCTTTAATAAAATTCTCTTATAAACAGGTTTCATTTTCTCACCTTATACTAATCTGATTGTATGTTACGCATTTTGCTGCCGTTGTCATCAATATTTTACACGTTTTCAGCAGAATTTTTTTAAGCTATAAAATATAGTTGAAAATTTTGCGTTTTCTGCTATTGATAGAAGAAATTTCAAATACGGGAGAATAATGATGAATTTATACTTGGTTCTTTGCGCTGCCGGCGGATATTTAGCCGGTTCAATCCCATTCGGCTTGGTTTTATGCTATTTAGCCGGTTACGGCGATATCCGCAAAATCGGCTCCGGCAATATCGGCGCCACCAATGTTTTGCGCACCGGAAACAAAACTTTAGCCCTGCTGACGGTGCTGCTGGACGCTTTCAAAGCCGGCTTGGCCGCTTATGCCGCCGGACTGCTGCTGCCGGAAACTCCGCTTTCTTTTGCCGGTATAGACACATCATTAAATATTGCCGGCTCGCTTATTGCCGGTTCATTCGGCGTTATCGGACATAACTTTCCGGTTTGGCTGAAATTCAAAGGCGGCAAAGGCGTCTCCTCGGCTTTCGGCTTTATTTTAATGACGCAATGGCCGGTTGCCTTAATCGCTTTGGCGGTGTGGCTGGCTATGGCGTTTACATTCCGCTACTCTTCGCTTTCGGCTTTGACCGCCGCTGCCGCTATGCCGGTTGTTGCCTTTTTTATGTGTCCGCCGATATACGCCGCATTTTATACAGTTATTGCTCTTTTGGTAATTGCCCGCCACCATGCGAATATAGCCCGCCTGCTGAACGGCACCGAAAGCAAAATCAGCTTCAAGAAAAAGGCTTAAGACGTGGCTGAAAAGACCGAGCTTTTAAATATTTTGCGCTTAATGCTGACAGAGGGGGTCGGTCCGATTACCTTTTATAAGCACATACAGACCTATAAAAGCTTGGAAAAAGTCTTGCAGGCTGTCGCCGTTAAAAAGCCGCTTTGCCCTCAGTCTAAAGCCGAAGATGAAATTGCTAAAGCTCAAAAACTAGGAGTTAAGCTGATTGCTTATACCGACAGCCGTTATCCCGAATCCTTAAGGCAGTTAAACGACGCGCCGCCGGTTTTGTATGCATTGGGCAATACGGATTTGCTTAACTATCCGCTGAGCATAGCAGTTGTCGGCGCCCGCAACGCTTCTATCAACGGGCGGAAAATAGCCTCGCGAATCGCCTATGACCTGACTGAAAATGATGTCTTGGTTGTTTCCGGCATGGCGCGCGGAATTGACAGCGCGGCGCATAAAGGCGCTATGTATGCTAAAAACAAGCTGGGGCCGACCATTGCCGTTTTAGGAACCGGCTTGGATGTTATTTATCCGGCTGAAAACAAAGATTTATATCAGATGATTGCGGCGCAGGGGCTGATTATTTCTGAACTTCCGTTCGGCACCGCCGCGCAGATTTCTACTTTTCCGCGGCGGAATCGGATTATATCCGCGCTGGCCGCCGGTACGCTGGTAGTTGAAGCCGGCCTGCACTCCGGCTCTTTAATCACGGCTAAATGCGCTTTGGAACAGGGCAAAGATATTTTTGCCGTTCCCGGGTCTCCGCTGGAAAACCGCTCGCAGGGACCGAATCATTTAATAAAAGAGGGCGCGGTTTTAACCGAAAATGCCGAAGACATACTTAATATATTAAGTATAAGCCAAAACCGGCAGATAAAAAGCACGCAGCTGAGCTTGAAGCCTCTTGACAAAGTAGAAAATAGTGTAAATATTTCAGACATTAAAATTGCTGACCCGCTTCCGGAAAAAGAAGAAAAGCTATCTTTAACAGAGCTGATTACTTTTGAGGGAGTGGATATAGATGAGCTGTTGCGCTCCAGCGGTTTGACGCAGGCCGAATTTTTCTCGCAGCTTTTAGACTTGGAGTTTTCGGGAAAAATAGAACGGCAGGCGGGCAACCGTGTGGCACGCTTAAAATAAGGTGTAAAATAAAATGAAGTTAGTTGTTGTAGAATCTCCGGCAAAAGCCAAAACAATCAATAAATATTTAGGCCCAGACTATAAAGTTTTGGCAAGTTACGGACATATCCGCGATTTGCCGAGCAAAGACGGCTCTGTAGACCCTGACAATGATTTTGCCATGACTTGGGAGTTCAGTCCGGTCGGCAAAAAGCACCTTAATGACATTATCGCCGCGCTCAAAGACTGCGACACGCTTATTCTCGCATCCGACCCGGATAGAGAGGGAGAAGCTATCGCTTGGCATATTTTAGAAGAACTTAAAGAAAAGAAAAAACTGAACGGCAAAAAGATTGAACGCGTGGTATTTCATGAAATCACAAAATCTGCCGTCAAAGAGGGTATTGAAAATCCGCGCGAAATAGACCAAGACTTAGTCAGCGCCTACATGGCGCGCCGTGCTTTAGACTATCTGGTAGGCTTTAACCTGTCGCCGATTTTGTGGCGCAAGCTTCCGGGGTCTAAATCGGCAGGACGCGTGCAATCTGTAGCCCTGCGCCTGATTTGCGACCGCGAAAATGAAATTGATAAGTTTAAGCCGGAAGAATATTGGACCATAGATGTTGATTTATTAACCGCGCAAAAGGCTGAAATGCTGACGCACTTAATCAATCTGGACGGCAAAAAACTGGATAAATTCACAATTAACACCGAAGAAAAAGCCCTTGCTGCCAAAGCTAAAATAGAAGCACAGGATTTTGCAATTTCTAACGTAGAGCGCAAAAAAGCCAGCCGCTATCCGGCTCCGCCGTTTACCACCTCTACCCTGCAGCAAGAGGCTGCGCGCAAGCTGCGCTTTTCCGCCAAAAAGACCATGCAGGTGGCGCAGAAACTTTATGAAGCCGGTATCATCACTTATATGCGTACCGACGCCGTAAACCTTTCTAAAGAGGCTATAAAAGCCTGCCGTGAAGCTATTGAAAAATATTTTGGCGCAAGCTATCTGCCGAAAACCGCTAAAGAATATAAAAACAAAACTAAAAACGCTCAGGAAGCACACGAGGCAATCCGTCCGTCCGATGTGATGAACACGCCGAAAAAAATGGAAATGAAGCTGGACAGCGATGCCTACAAGCTTTATGAACTGATTTGGAAACGCACGGTTGCCTGCCAGATGAATCCGGCCATTTTAGACCGCGTTGTTGTGGATGCTAAATCGGCCGACGGCAAAATTTTGCTGCGCGCCAACGGTCAGGTAATTCAGTTTGACGGATTTTTGAAGCTTTATCAAGAAAGCAAAGACGACTCAGATGAGGATGATGAAAACGCCATTCTGCCGAATGTAGAAACCGGAGAATCGGTAGAGAAAAAAGAGATTAAACCGGCTCAGCACTTTACGACTCCTCCTCCAAGATTTACGGAAGCAAGCTTAGTGAAAAAGCTGGAAGAACTCGGCATCGGACGCCCGTCAACTTACGCTAATATTATTGCCGTTCTGCAGGAACGCAAATATGTAAAAGTTGAAAAGCTGCGCTTTATTCCTGAAGACCGCGGACGTATCGTGACCGTATTTTTGGAAAACTTCTTCAAAAAATATGTGGAATATGATTTTACGGCACAGATGGAAGAATTTTTGGATGATGTTTCCGCCGGCGCTATGCAATGGAAAAAGCTGCTGGCCGGATTTTGGGCTAAGTTCATTAAAAACATAGATGAGGTTAAGCCGCTGCAGCTGACAGAAGTTATCAATAAAGTTGACGAAGCGCTTTCCGCCCACCTGTTTCCGCCGCGCGAAGACGGCTCCGACCCGCGGATTTGCCCGAAATGCGGCAAAGGGCGCTTGAGCATAAAATTCGGCAAATTCGGAGCATTTTTAGGCTGTTCAAACTATCCGGAATGCTCATATACCAAGCCTTTGACCGACACCAAGGAAGAAGAGGAAGAAGCAGCCAATGCCAGCGCTCAGAAACTTGCCAGCGGCGAAGATAAAATTTTGTGCCAAATGAATGAGCAGAATGTTTATTTACGCAAAGGCCCTTACGGCTATTACGTTCAGCTCGGCGATGCATCCGGCAATATGGAAAAGCCTAAGCGCTGCTCGCTGCCTAAATTTGTAAAACCGGAAGAATTCACGGCCGAACAGGCGCAAATTCTGCTTTCTCTGCCGCGAGACTTAGGCAACGGCATAGAAGCCAATATCGGCAAATACGGGCAGTATATTAAGCAAGGCACCAAGTCAAAATCATTGAGCGGCGCAGATAATATCTTTAATATCACGCCGGAGCGCGCCGAAGAGCTTTTGAAAAACGCCGTAGCTAAGCCGGAACCGCAGGTTTTAGCCCAGCATCCTGTTACAAAAGAAGACATAACCATGAATAAAGGACGCTATGGAATGTATCTGAAATGCGGAAAGAATAACTACGCTATTCCAAAGGGTTATGCTCCAAGTTCATTAACTGCGGAAGAGGCAATAAAGATTGTTACCGCAAAAAAATAGCGTATTTTTAGAGGATTGCTGACAAATTTACTTGCAAAATTGATTATAAACAGTTATACCTTTGACAAATATTGAAAAAAATGAGGTTTGAATGAGTAAAGAAGAATTGTTGGAATTAACCGGCGAAGTTATTGAAAAACTGCCAAATGCTATGTTTCGGGTTCGTTTGGAAAACGGTGTAGAAATTTTGGCGCATACTGCCGGTAAAATGCGCAAGTTTCGTATTCGTGTGATGGTCGGCGATAAAGTTGACATTGAAATGACACCTTACGACCTGACAAAAGGACGCATTACATTCCGTCATAAAGATTAAAAGAAAGAGCCTGAACGGCTCTTTTTTAGTATGGCTTATACAACAAAATTGCTTTGGGCTGAGTTTATTACATCTCTGCTGCGGTTATTATTTTGCGGTTGACTTATGGAGTAAGGCTGGTGTAGGATAAGAGTGTAATTTAACTTAAAAAATGAGGAAAGAAAGATGAAAAATAAGCAATCCAAAGGTCTCTCTCTCTCTCTGCAAATCCTGAACATCTGATTAAAGGCACATTTTCTGCCCTTCAGCACGTTTTTGCAGGATTTGGCAGAAAAAATGATACTTTCGGTAATAATACATTTAGAAGCAAACCTATAACCTCGCCCCTTGAGGGAGAGGTCGGAGCATCGCTCCGGG
>CAVKTH010000023.1:0-22444 GCA_963659495.1 Bacteroidaceae bacterium
GCACCAGTCATTCTATGCCTTGTGCATAGAATCTTGTTCCAACAAGTCTCTAACCTAGTCAATAAATTAGCCTTATTATTAAATAAGTGCCGGGGACGTGGGTTTAGTGCCTTTTGCACGTTTTTTAAGTACCCCTCACCCGACGCCAAGGCGTCACCCTCTCCCTCACGGGGCGAGGGATTGCACCGCCCTTGGTGCGACAAGATCCTAGGTACAAGACCTAGGATGACTGGTGGCAGAGGCGCAAATTCCTTTGGTAGGTCAATGATAGAAATGCTCGGCGTTTTAGCAATTATAGGCGTATTATCTGTCGGCGGGATTGCCGGTTATAGTAAAGCCATGGAAAAATTTAAAATCAATAAGGCAATATCTGAATATTCCTTGCTTATTTTCGGAATGCTGGAGCATTTAGACGACTTACGCCCTATTGCCTGCGGTAATGCCGGCTTTTGCGGATTAGCCTCATACTATCAGGCGGCAAATTTGCTTCCGGGAAATTGGACTGTTACAGATGATGCTCATATTTCTGACAGTAACGGCAACATGATTTTCACTTTTGTACGCAACAAGCGTATCGGCTTGGATTTATATTTAGGCGCGGCTACAGGCAGTAGCAAATTTCCGCCAAAACTCTGCAAAGAATTATTTGAAAATTTAGTAAAGCCTCTGCACTCCTCGCTTTATCATGCCGGAATATGGGGAAATATTAACGGCGGGAACTATCTCTACGGCGACCATATTTGCAAGACAGCCGGTCTAAAATGTCTGCGAGATATAAGCTTGAGTGAAATAAACGACCTCTGCGAGTCCTGCGCCGCCGGCGAAGCCTGCTGCATAGGTATAGAATTTTAATTAACAGCTTAAACTTTCAGGTTTTATTCAGATAAATAGTGTGTTATAGTTTGGCAAATTTTAACAAACCGGAGGACTATAATGAAAAAATTTAGCTGTATTTTATGTTCAATCGCTGTTTTGCCTTGCGCTGTGCAGGCTGAGGGATTTGATTTCAGCCAATCCGGTTTGGCCGGCGTATATTACGGTGTTATGCAGACCCGCCGCCAAAACAACTATGACAATATGCCTAACCGCTTGGTTTACCGCCAAGACGGACGTTTTGAGGGAGCCTATAGCTTTGCCGATAAAACCCGCTTGGGCGCTCATGCCGACTATACCTTGGCTTTCCGCCAGCACGACAAAGACTATAACGACGGCGACTGGCGTTTTTACCCGTATGCGTTGGCTGAAAATCCTAATTATGGTAAATTTACAGTCGGTTATTCCTATAACGCGGCGCAGCAGCTGCACCAAGGCGCGCAGGATATCAGCTGGATAGGCATTCAAGACAGCAATCTGCCAAACTTTTTAACCAGCGCCAACTGGGTTAACGGACTGAAAAAGACTAAATTTGCCACTCCAAAGTCAACAACTATTCTGGACGACGGCCGCGCGCTGAAATTTGTTTATTTTACCCCGATGATTGGCAATACCAAGTTCGGTTTCAGCTATACTCCGGAAAACGCCAGCCGCCGCGGTATGGTCAGCCGCTATACAGATTATGAAAAAAATGAAGACGGCTACACCGCCGCCATGCAAAATAAATGGGCTGTCGGTTTGGGCGATGTCTATACTTCGGCTGCTTACGGCGAGTTTAACGGCACGGATAAAGAATGGGCTTTCGGCGTGCGCTGGATTGTTGATAATTTCAATGTTTCCACTTCCTACAAAAAAGCCTATATAGACGGCGGCAAAAATCCTATCACAACTGTATCTGATAACCCGTATTTGCCGGCGCTGTTTGACAATTACCGCGAAGGTCAGTCTTGGGATTTCAGCATCGGCTATAAATTCTTTGACCGCCTGAAAATCAACTTTGCTTATTTGCATACAGAAGCGAAAAACACCCGCAACCGCGACGATTTATACGTTCAGGCCAACAGCTTTGAAGTTAATAAATATCTGGAATTGTTCTTAATTAACGGCTATATCAACTCCAAAGGCACGGAACGCCAATCTTCAAACAACAACCGCGGCTATGCGGTAATCAGCGGTATTGCTTTAAAGTATTAAAATGTGTAAAAAATTGCATAGTTTTGCCCCGATAGCGGATTATAATACCAAAATCATGGTAATCGGCACCATGCCGGGAGAAGCCTCTCTGCAAGCTGCCGAATACTATGCTTTTAAGCATAACGCCTTTTGGGCAATTATATTTAAGCTAACCAGCAATAAAGCGCAGAACTATGCCGAAAAAATAGAATTGCTGAAACAGCTGCACATCGGTTTATGGGACAATCTGAAAGCCTGTGAGCGCAAAGGAAGCTTAGACAGCGATATAAAATGCGCTGAGCCGAATGATTTTGAAAGCCTGCTGGCGGAGTTTTCCAACATTAAAAAGCTGCTGTTTAACGGGCAGAAATCTTTTGCTTTTTTCAAAAAATATCACAAGCCGCTGCTGGAAAAATACAAATATGCAGTATTGCCCTCAACCAGTCCGGCTAACGCGCGTCTTTCCTTAGAGCAAAAGTTTATTTTGTGGCAAAAAGAACTTAGTGAAATTTAAGCGCAACCGTGCAGTTATCTTTTTTGCAGGAACAAACCGTCTGAGATTCTTGCTCGCTCAGCGGCTCAGCTGAAATTATACCGGAATCTTTTGAATCCAGATGATAATTATCCGCTTCTGATAATAGCTGAGTTTTTAAGTTGAAAACTCCGTTATGCTTGCCGCGGGCGTCCAAAAAAGAAACCTCCATCCCGACATAGTTTTTTATAAAAGATTTCCAATCCGTTTGCGCTAAAAGACGGCATTCGCGGCGTGACAAACCGGTATAAAGCATAATATAAGCCGTCGTCCCCGGATAAATTCTCTTATATTTTTCCTGATTATCATACAAATTCATATAAAAGCGCTTTTCCAGCACCGTATAAAATGCTTCATAAAAGAAAATCCGCCCGCCGAAACGGTTATAGACAACATAGCCGCTTTCATCGCTGCCGGACTTAGCGTCAAAAGGCAGAAGATTGTTCAAAACCACGCTTTCGGTATCAAAATTCTTAAACTTTTCCGTATAAAAATTTTTGATATTGGTATTTGTTGTAATAATATCGTCATAAGTTTTGCTTATTTTATTGCGGATATAAATACCTGTATAGCAAAAATAAATGCCGAACACTACCAGCAATACCGGCAGCAAATAATACAAGCGGCGTAAAAATATACCTATTTTATTATCTTCTGACTCAGACATTATTTTTCTCTATGCTAAAAATATCTAATTACAGGGTAGAAAAAAATAAAATATTCTGCAACAAAAAAATTCGGTTAACCACAGCCTATATCAATAACGGCGGATAATTCCCGACAGCACGCCCTGAATTTTTACGCGGTCAGAAGTATATGTTTGCGGCTGATACTCTTTATTGCACGGCAGAAGATGAATAATATTGCCGTCTTTTTTCAAAACTTTAAGCGTTGCCTCGCTGTTATCTATCAGAGCCACCACAATTTTGCCGTTATCCGCTTGCTCCTGCCTGCGGATTATAGCGGTGTCGCCGTCCATAATTCCGGCTTCCGCCATAGAATTTCCCTCAATCGTCAGCGCATAATACTTGCCGAGCGAAACCATATCAAACGGCACCGCCACCGTTTCTGTCTCATCTGCCAGCGCTTCAATCGGCAGACCGGCGGCAATTTTGCCGTATAACGGAATCTGCACCGAACTATTATGCAAAGCCTGCTCGCGTTTTTTTTCTTCATCAATAATGGCCTGCGGCTTAAAGCGCGGCAGGCGGATAACTTCCAGCGCACGGGCTTTATGCGGCAGCTTGCGGATAAAATTCCGCTCTTCCAGCGAGCTGATAAGCGCATGAATTCCGGATTTAGATTTTAAGCCGATAGCGTCTTTCATTTCATCAAACGACGGGCATTGGCCGGTCTCGCGGTTAACTTTATTTATATACATCAAAAGATTATACTGCTTTTCCGTAAGCATAAGCATTTCTCCTAAAATTTGTTCTATTTTAGTTCTGTATATTTATAAAAGTCAAGCGCTTTTTTATGCCGATTTCTGCGAAGTAACAAATTGCTCGCCGATTTTCAAAAACTTTTCGGTACGCAGCTGCTTAAGCTTGCCGTAATCCTGAGCGCACAATTCTTTTAAGTCTTTTTCCAAAGCCGCGCGCAGGTTTTCAAAAGTTTTTGCAGCATCGCGGTGCGCTCCGCCCAAAGGCTCTGCCACTATTTCATCAATAATCCCCAAACGCTTCAAGTCCTGCGCCGTCAAATGCAAAGCCTCGGTAGCTTCCTTGGTTTTATCAGCCGAACGCCACAAAATAGAGGCGCAGCCCTCCGGAGAAATTACCGAATAAATAGAATGCTCCAGCATAATCACTTTATCGGCAACCGCGATGGCAATAGCGCCGCCGGAACCGCCCTCGCCGATAACTGTGGCGATAATCGGCGTCTTTATGCGCAGGCATTTTTCAATAGACGCAGCAATAGCCTGAGCCTGACCTCGGGCTTCGGCATCCACCCCCGGATAGGCGCCGGCAGTATCTACAAACGCCAAAACCGGCAGCTTGAATTTTTCGGCCATATCCATCAGGCGCTGAGCCTTGCGGTAGCCCTCAGGCTTTGCCATGCCGAAGTTATATTTTATGCGCGAGTCTAAATCGTTGCCTTTTTCCTGTCCGATTACCACAACCGGAATATTGCCGAATTTGCCGATTCCGCCGACCATTGCCGGATCATCGCCGAAGCAGCGGTCGCCGCACAGCAGAGTAAAATCGCTGATTAAGGCTTTTATATAGTCCAAGCAATGCGGACGATTCGGATGGCGGGCAATCTGAGCCTTTTGCCACGGCGATAAATTTTTATAAACATTTGCCATGTGGGTCTGCAAGTGCTTTTCCAAGCGCTTGATTTCTTTGGTAATGTCTAAATCCTCATCTTTGGCAATCGTTTTTAAGTGCTGAATTTTTTCTTCAATATCTACGATTGTTTTTTCAAAATCCAAAATGACTGTTTCATTATCGCTCATGCTTTTTATTCCTTAACGATTAAAATAACTGTGGGGAGTTTATCACATTTTTTTGAAATGTTTAGTCTTTTTTTTATGTTGTTAATGACTGTTGACTTTTTCATAAAAAGGTTTGCTATTAAAATATATGCCGCTATAATTGGAAATGTCTTGTTTTTAGAGGATATTAACAATGCTGTTGTTTTGTTTTTTCATTACCGTTTTTGCTTCGGCCAGCTGGCTGATTTATGCTTTTATGTTTGTCAGCTCCAAATTGGCAGACTCCCGCCTGTGGGAGCAAAATCCGGAACAGATGCTTTTAATGCTGTCGGTTGTTTTTCTGCCGGTGCTGATTATCTGGATGGTATTCGGTTTTATAAACCAATTTATCACTAACCGCGGAATGAATGTAAAGCAAAGCGAGCTTTTAAACCAGCTGCAGAAAAATCAGGACTACACCGACCTTGTGGTGCGGGTTATGCTGGATGCCGAACATGAAATTAAAGATGGATTTGTTTTAAATAAATTTGACTTGTTTGTTTCGGACATGAATGAAGCCTTAAGCGAAATTATTCAGCGCTGCAATATTGCCTCTTCCGCGCAGCTTGAACAGCTGTGGCAGCGCGTAAAGCGCGGTGAGCGCTGGGTTTTGGGCAAGGCGATTTTAGACGCCAGCAAAAGCCAAAGCACCTTTAATGCTTGGGTTGCCGAAAAAATAAACCGCGACAAAGTTTTCCGCGGCACTATGCTTGAATTTTGTTCACGCTATCAAAACCTGCTGCAGCTGCTGGAAAAACACGACCGCGACAAAATTTTTCTGCGGATTATAGAAACCGGCGTTTTCGGCAAAGTATATTCCATTATTGCTCCGCTCAGCGAGGGTATAAGCGGTTTAGCCGCCAATCCGGCCGACCGAGTTCAGCAGTCGCAGTCTGACCGCGATTATTCTTCGGTTTTGAAAATTGCCACCATGGAAGAGCCTAAAGCCAGCGAAACCATTGTAAATGTAGATAAAAATGACAATGATGACGAAGAAGACATTGTTCCGGCGCCTAAACGCTCTTTATTTTCGCGCTTAAATCCGTTTAGCCGCAAAGAAGAAGAGGATGACGACGAAGAACACGAGCAAGACCCGTTTTTCCGCGCCCTGCATAACAGCTTTCAAGAAGAAAGCAGCTTAACCGCCTCTAAAGAAGCTCCGGTTTTTAACGATAATGCTCCGTCTTTCAGCGCTGCGCCGGATATCAGCAGCGAGCCGAGCCTGTCTTCAGCTCCAAGCGATAATACTCCGGTTTTCAGCTCTGCCGCCAATAACGCAGCCGAACGTCCGGCACCGACATTCGGCAGCGCCCGCAGCACTTTAGATAATTTGCGCAGCAGCAATGACTCTTTTTCATTTTCTGCGGAATTAAACGCCGCCAAAGACATCCCTCCTCAGCCGTCATTAACCGCTGAACGCCCGTTAACAGCAGCTCCGCAGCAGCAGAAAACTGAAGAAAAAGAAGAAGATTTAGCATATCCGTTTGGCGGCTGGACCGATGAAGACAATTACCGCTAGTTTAGCCGCAATTTTAGGCTTGTTTATGCAGCTCGGCTCTGCAAATGCAGTTATATCCGACCGCATAGCCCTGTACGGAGAGTCTAAATATAAAAGCGGCTTTAAGCATTTTGACTATGTAAACGCCGAAGCGCCTCAGGGCGGCAAGCTCGTTCTGCCCGCTTACGGAACTTTTGATAATTTCAATCCGTATATTTTTAAGGGCGTGGCTGCAACTTTTGTTAATTCGCTTTCTTTTGAAACGTTAGGCTTTTCTCCGGCCGATGATCCGTTTACGGTTTATCCGCTGCTGGCCGCAAAGTTTGATTTGCCTGAAGACAAGTCATATATCGGCTTTATTTTAGACCCTAAAGCTAAATTTTCGGACGGTTCTCCGGTGCTGGCCGACGACGTTGTTTTCAGCTTTAAGGCTATTACCGAACAAGGCGCGCCGATTTATAAAATGTATTATGCCGATGTTGAGCGGGTAGAAAAAATCAACAAGCGCGAAGTCCGTTTTTATGTAAAATCAGGGGCAGAAAATAAAGAATTGCCGCTGATTCTTTCGCAATTCAGCATTTTTTCAGCCAAAGACTGGCAGGAAAAAGATTTTGCTAAACCACGGCTGGAAGTTCCTTTAGGCAGCGGTCCATACAAAGTTGCTGACTTTCAGGTAAACAAATTTGTAGAACTAAAGAAAAATCCGGACTATTGGGGCAAAAATTTAGCCGTACGGCAAGGCTATTTTAATTTTGACACTATCCGCTACGACTATTACCAAGACACAACCGTAACCCTGCAGGCGCTGTTTTCCGGCGATATTGACGCCCGCAGCGAATACATCGCCAAAATCTGGATGACCGGCTATGACAATGATTTAGTAAAATCAGGAAAAATCAAAAAAGAACAGCTGCACCATAATAATCCGGCAACCCTGCAGAATTTTGCTTTTAATCTGCGCCGCAATAAATTTGCCGACCGGAGAGTGCGTCAAGCTATTGATTTAGCCTTTAATTTTGAATGGGCTAATGCTAAATTATTTTACGGACAATACCGCCGCTTGTTCAGCTATTTTACCAATACCGGCATGGAAGCCGCCGGGCTGCCTGAGGGCAAAGAAAAAGAAATTCTCCTGCGCTATAAAGACCGGCTGCGTCCGGAAATATTTACCCAAGCCTATCAGCCTACGGTTTACAGCGATATAAATAATCCGCGGGAAAACCTCAAAAAAGCCGTGGCTTTGCTAAAAGAAGCCGGCTATGATTTTGTAAACGGCAAAATGACCAATCTTGCCAGCGGCGAACCTTTGCAGTTTGAAATTTTAAGCAACACCGCCAACGGCTCCACCTTTACCAAAGTAATGCTGCCGTTTATAGAAAACCTGCGCAAAATCGGTATTAAAGCCGTGTTCCGCAACTTGGAAGTAAATATTTTTAAAAACCGGCTGGACAATTTTGATTTTGACATAGCGATTATTTCTTATCCGGTCAGCCAGCTTCCGGGAAACGAACAGCGCGAATATTGGGGCAGCACCTCTGCTGATATTACCGGCAGCAACAATATTATCGGCATCAAAAATCCGGTGGTTGATGAACTTATTAAAGGCTTGGTCGCCGCCCAGCAAAAAGAAGACTATGTCGCCTATGTAAAAGCTTTGGACCGAGTACTGCTCAGCGAAAACTACATGATTTTCCAATGGTATTCGCCGTATGACCGCATTGCCTATAAAAACAAATTCGGACAGCCGTCTGCAGATTACAAAATCGGGTTTCAGCCTTATTTGTGGTGGCTGAAGGAGGAATAATGCGTACCTATATTTTGAAACGCCTGCTGCTTATTCCGTTTACGCTCTGGGGAATTATTACCGTAAACTTTGCGATTATACAGCTTGCCCCCGGAGGACCGGTTGACTATGTGCTGGCGCAGTACCGCGGAATGAACACCGATTCCAAAGCAGCCATAACTTCAGGCGGCGAGATATCGCAAAAAACCGGCGATTCGCAATATACCGGAGCTCAAGGCGTGCCGGAAGATTTGGTTAACGCACTAAAAAAACAATTCGGCTTTGACAAACCTTGGTATTACCGCTACGGAAAAATGCTCAAAGACTATTTATGCTTTGATTTCGGCAAAAGCTATTACCGCGACAAAACCATTATAGAGCTGATAAAAGAACGACTGCCGGTTTCGGTTTCGCTCGGACTGTGGTCTACGCTGATTATTTATTTAATTGCCATTCCTTTAGGCATCAAAAAAGCCCGCTATGACGGGTCGCGCTTTGACACCGCCACTTCTTTTTTAGTCATTGTCGGCTCAGCTATGCCGGTATTTTTGCTGGCGGTGTTTTTTATTGTCTTTTTTGCCGGCGGAATATACTGGCAATGGTTTCCGCTCCGCGGCTTAACCTCCGAAAATTGGGAGGCTTTGGACTTATTCCATAAAATTACCGACTATTTCTGGCATATTGCCCTGCCGGTTTTGACAATGGTAATCGGCGGATTCGCAAGTTTAACCATGCTCACTAAAAATTCATTTTTAGATGAAATTAACAAACAGTACGTTTTGACGGCCCGCGCTAAAGGCGCTTCCGAAAATCAGATTTTATACGGACATATTTTCCGCAACGCCATGCTGATTATTATTGCCGGTTTTCCGGCGCTGCTTATTAAAATGCTGTTTACCGGCTCGCTTTTGATTGAAGTGATTTTTTCGCTGAACGGCTTGGGGCTGCTGGGCTATGAGGCCATTACCACCCGCGATTATCCGGTAGTTTTCGGCACATTATATATTTTCGGACTGCTCGGTTTGGTGCTTAAACTTGTCAGCGATTTGACTTATTCGCTGATAGATCCGCGCATAAATTTTGATAAAAACTAAAGCTTAGCAATAAGCTCCGCCACTTCTGCCGCCGCATTCAGGCTCTTTTTCGGCTTAAAATCCGCTGCCTGCTCTGAATCCAGCATAACCGCACAGCCGGTATCGCATAAAGACTGCACAAACCGCAGATGTTTCGGCGTCAGCCAATTCTGCCCTGTAAATAAATAAATCGGTTTGCCGGTGCCTGTCGCTTCGCAGCACATAGAAACAGAATCTCCGGTTACGATAATATTATCGGCGCAGGCCAAAAAACCGCTGT
Source organism: Bacteroidaceae bacterium (assembly GCA_963659495.1). Taxonomy (GTDB): domain Bacteria; phylum Pseudomonadota; class Alphaproteobacteria; order RF32; family CAG-239; genus RUG410. Next base: position 9,689 of record CAVKTH010000023.1, read on the forward strand.
AAGGATTCTCCGAGGTGTCGCCCCACAAATAAGCAAACTGCGGAATGCCTTTCAGCTGCTCCATGATGATTTTTTCCGGTTCGCTGCCGGTGCGGCGCGAGGTAGTAATCAGCAATGAACCGCCGGTTTGCTGCTTAAATTTTTTCACAGCCTGCCCCAAAGCCAAGGCGTTTTCATTAGAAAAAGCTTTGCCCTTAATGGCGCCGCCGATAATCAAAGCCGTAACCGGATAAGGCAAAGCGGCGAATTTTTCAGCCCATTTATCTTTTGCAGCAGCCAAATACTGCGGAGTTACACGGTGCGGACAGCCGATTATATAATGAATATTATCTGCGCTTTCTTTATTTTTATCATGTTCCGGCACCGCGACTAAATCAAACTCCGCCAAACCGGTATGCCCCGGATGCATAAGCTGAATCAGCTTTGTCTGCGGATTTTGCTTTTTTATATAACGGGCAACCGGCACGGTACGGCGGCTGATTGACAGCACATAATCAGGCCACGGCGCTGAAATTTCTTTTTTGCTTGCCGCATCCAGCCCCATAAGAGTACGTCCCCGCAGCCAGTTAGGCAAACCGGAAAGTTTGTTATATACCAGTTTTTTTTCAACAGCTTCAATATATTCCGGCAAAGCGTCAATCACACCCTGCGCCTGTCCGACGCTGCCGCGGCGGTTGTCAAATAAAGCCCAAAGAATTTTTTTCATTGTCATTCCCGTTAAATTATTTTATTGTGCATACTATATGAGATATCTGTCAGATAGCAAGTTTTTTTTGAGGTGACAAAATGAAAGTATTTTATTTTTTATTAGGTTTGGGACTGGGAATTGTTATTTCTGCCAACGCTCAATTTTCTAAAAATACCGATAATGCCGAGGCTGAAGCCATGAAAAATACGCCGGTGCTGAAATACAGCCGCGCGCTTCTGCTGAATTCCGGCGATGATAAAATTGCCCGCAACCTGATGGTTCTGCACGATGTAATAAACTTCAAAATGGGGGATGAAAAGCTGGCAAAAAGCTTTGATAAAATAGAAAATAACAAGACCTACAACAAAAAAATGGATAAAGCTTTTGCCAAGCTGGACAACAGCAAATACCGCAATCAAAAAAATCAGCAGGTTATAAATATCTTAAATGAAGCCGGACAGAAGCTTTATAATCTGCTGGCAGATTAACAATTACTTAACACCTTTAGCATATAATTCCCTCAATTAAACGGTAAAATTTGCCGTAAAGTGAGGAAATATGAAAAAAATTCTGCTGCTCTGCCTGTTGGCAACTCTGTGCGTTTCATGTCAATCCAAGGTTGATGATGAGGGGGTTCCGGTTTACGCTTCGGACGCTGAACGTTTTCGCCGCAACATTGCCACCAAAGCCATGGGCGAAGATTATGTGGTTTATGAATATGTGGACGTGCGCATAGACGATGTAGCCACTTTGGCTTCTAGATATTGCTATGAAACTACCGAGGGCAAAAAAGCTTATCTGCGCGATATTTATATGTATAAAAATCACAAAAGAAGAGCAACTTTTGACTGCGTTGACCTTGCAGCTGAATAGTTTTATCCCTATATAAAATCTTAGGGAGAATAATAAAATATGAGCAGAAATTTATATGATGTTTTAGGTGTCGGCAAAACAGCTTCTGAGGCTGAAATTAAATCGGCCTACCGTAAACTGGCACGCAAATATCATCCGGATTTGAATAAGGATGATAAAAACGCCGCTGATAAATTCAAAGAGATTTCAAATGCTTATGACATTATAGGCAATGCTGAAAAACGCAAAAAATATGACAATAACGAAATTGATGAAGACGGCAAGCCTACCGGTTTTGGCGCCGGATTCGGCGGTGCAGGCTCCGGCTTTAACGGTTACCAAAGCTATGGCGGCAATCCGTTCAGCGGCTTTAAAAGCGGCGGGTTTAACGGCGGCGCTCAAGGCGGTTTTGACTTTTCATCCATTTTCGGCGATGACATTTTTTCACAATTCGGCGGAGCTCAAGGCGGATTCAGACAGCGCACGGCGCCTCAGCGCGGCTCCGATGTTTCATATAACATGCGGGTAGATTTTTTGGACGCGGCCAAAGGCGTTGAAAAACAAATAAGCTTAAACGGCAAAAATATCAATGTAAAGATTCCGGCCGGAATGCAAAGCGGTCAGACTATGCGCCTTAAAGGCTTGGGCAATGTCGGCTTAAACGGCGGCGAAAACGGCGATGTTTTAATAACCGTCAACGTGAATGAGCATCCGTATTTTAAAGCCGACGGGCTGAATATTTTGCTGGACCTGCCGATTTCGGTTAAAGAGGCTATAAGCGGCGCTAAAATCACCGTTCCTACCATCAATGGTAAAGTTGCCGTAACCGTTCCGGCCTTTTCCTCCAGCGGCGAAAAACTTCGTCTTAAAGGCTTGGGCATAAAATCTAAATTCGGTCAAGGCGATGAAATCATCAATCTGAAGATAGTTTTGCCTAAAGTAAAATCCGCAAATTTAGCCGAAGCCGCCGACAAAATGGAAAACTACGCAGTTAGGAGCTTTTAATGCTTTTAGAAAGCCTGAAACAGTTTGATTGGATGAATGAGCCGGCTAATGTCCGCTTTGACGAAAACGGCATGAATGTCATCGCCAAATACCGCACGGATTTTTGGTGCTGCGCCCGTTATAATTTCCGCAAAGATGACGGTCATTTTTTCTTCAGCTATGTTTTAGGCGATTTCTGCTGTGACTTAAACTGGGAATTCAGCGACGCCGGACTGTTTGACCAATGCGGAATTATGCTGCGCACCGATGTAAACAACTGGTTTAAATGTTCTATTATGTATGAAAAAGAAGACGCTCCGCTGCTGGCTACATCTTTGACTGTAGACGGCTATTCCGATTTGGCAACCATTCCGCTGCCGACAGGCGTCAAGCGCGTATGGTACCGCCTGAAAAAATACAAAGGCTGCTATATTGCCAGTTATTCTTTAGACGGTGCGGACTATATTCAGCTGCGCAAGTTTTATCTGGTGCATGAAGTGGACGATGTCAAAGTCGGAGCCTACATCTGCTCCCCGCAAAAAGAAGACTTTACTGCCATTCTGCATGAAATAAAGCTTTATTAGTTAAATGCCGCAGGCAGCTGCTTTTAATCTTACAATATTTCTTTAAGCCACTCGCGGAATTGTTCGTTTTCCACCTTTTGCAGAGCTTCATTCATATAGGCTTCAATCAAAATCTGCTTAGCGTCATTTAGAGCAATTCCTCGGGTTTGCATATAAAACAGCTGTTCTTTATCCAAATCGCCGCTGGTAGCGCCGTGCGAGCATTTTACATCATCGGCAAAAATTTCCAGTTCCGGCTTGCAGTCAACTTCGGCATTATCGCTTAAAAGCAAAGCTCGGTGCAGCTGATAGCCCTCGGTCTGCTGAGCGTTCGGCGCTATATGAATTTGTCCTTGAAAAACTCCGCGGCTGCTGCCGTCCAGCACTCCTTTTACCAGCTGGTTAGAAGTTGTATGCGCCGCTAAATGGCGGATGTTTGTTGTTATGTCGGAATGTCCGTCATTATACAAGCGATAGGCGCCGTTTACATTGGCTTCTGCCCCTTCTTGCTGCAGCTGAATATATGATTCGCTGCGGGCTAAGCGGCATTCGCTTTGTGCGCAAAAGGCATTATATCTGCCGTTTTGGCGGACAATAACGCTGTTTAAGGCAATATGCAGCGCCGCTGCGGCTTCTTTAACCCGTTTATAATGCGTCAAAACCGCTTCATTGCCGATATATATTTCATTGACAATATTGTTAAAATAAAATTCATCGTCGCCGGAAAAATCTTCCAGCAAAGTCAGCTGCGCGCCGCTTTCCAAAACAATCAGATTGCGCACATTCTGCCACAAATTCTGCCCATGCGAATGATAAGCCAGCAAAACCGGCTTTTCAATCACAATATTGCGTTCTGCTGCAATCATCAGACCTTGTTCCAAATAAGCAGTATTGAGAGCGGCAAACGGAAAATTTTCTATATCCAGCGACTTATTCAGGTATTTCTGCGCTTCTTTATCATAAATAGCTTCAGCCAGCGGTTTTATAACCAGACCGCGCGGCAATTCCGCATGTTCCGGGTCGGGCTTGCCGTTGCAGACCGGAATTTTAATTACTTCAAAAGGCAAATTATCGGCATCGTGGCAATGACACTCGCCGTGGCAGCTGCATTGGTGCGGTTCGCTGTCTATAGTCAAATCGTTAAAAGCGGATTCTTTCAGATAAGAATATTTCCAAGCCTCGGTTTTGGCGTTAGGAAGCCCATTTTTTTCAAAAGCCAGCAGACCTTTTTCACGCAGACCGGCCAGCCACGGCATATCATCGCCCCAAAGCTCAATATTTTGCTGTGTCAAACTCATTTAGGCTGCCTTTATAAATTGAGTGTAGCCGTTGTTTTCTATTTCCTGCGCCAAAGTCATATCGCCGGAACAGATAATGTGTCCGTCAGCGTAAACATGCACATAATCCGGCTGCAAATAGGTCAAAAGCTTAACATGATGAGTGATAACCAAAAGGGAAGTCTCCTTGGTGCGCAGGCGGTTGACGCTTTCAGCCACAATTTTTATGGCGTCCACGTCAAGTCCTGAATCCGTTTCATCAAGAATAGCCAGCGCCGGCTCCAGCAAACTCATCTGCAAAGCTTCCAAGCGCTTTTTTTCGCCGCCGGAAAAGCCGACATTCATTTCACGCTTCAGCATTTCTCCGCTGATGTTTAGTTCTTTAGCTTTGCTTCGTAATAATTTCAAAAATTCGGCAGCATCCAGTTCAGGCAAATTCTGGGCTTTGCGCTTGGCATTTACCGCATGTTTCAAAAAACTGCTGCAGCTGACGCCGGAAATCGCCACCGGTGCCTGCATGCTCAAAAACAGACCGAGCCAAGCACGTTCTTCTGGTTTTAAAGCAAGTAAATTCTGACCTTTAAACATAGCGCTGCCGGCAGTTACTTCATAGTCCGGCTTGCCGGCCAAAACATACGAAAGCGTGGATTTACCGGCGCCGTTCGGTCCCATCAGCGCATGAACTTCGCCTTTGTTAATAGTCAGGTTCAGACCTTTTATAATTTCTTTTTCCGGCACGCGGGCGCATAAATTTTTAACTTCTAACAAACTTTCTGACATGGTAAAATCCTTTATCCTACGCCCCCTTCAAGGCTGATATTTATTAACTTTGCCGCTTCTATGGCAAATTCCATCGGCAAGTGCTGCATGACTTCTTTGCAGAAACCATTCACAATAAGTCCGATTGCTTCTTCCTCGCTAATTCCGCGCTGCTGGCAATAAAACAGCTGCTCATCGCTGATTTTTGAGGTTGTCGCCTCATGTTCCAGCACCGCCGATTTATTTTTGTTGGTAATATACGGCACAGTATGCGAGCCGCAGCTAGAACCGATAAGCAGGCTGTCGCATTGCGAATAGTTGCGGGCGTTGTCGGCGTTTTTGCTTACGGCCACCAAACCGCGGTAGGTTTGGTTGGAATGACCGGCGGAAATACCCTTGGAAATAATTTTAGATGTGGTGTTTTTGCCGATATGAATCATTTTAGTTCCGGTATCGGCCTGCTGGCGGTTGTTGGTAATGGCAACAGAATAAAACTCGCCGGAAGAATTATCGCCCTCCAGCACACAGGACGGATATTTCCAAGTCACGGCTGAGCCGGTTTCAACCTGTGTCCACGAGATTTTAGCATTGCGTCCACGGCAGGCTGCACGTTTTGTCACAAAGTTATAAACGCCGCCTTTGCCGTCCTTGTCTCCCGGATACCAGTTCTGCACGGTAGAATATTTAACTTCGGCATCATTCAAAACCACAATTTCCACAATAGCGGCATGCAGCTGGTTTTCATCACGCTGCGGAGCGGTGCAGCCTTCCAGATATGAAACATAGCTGTTGTCTTCGGCAATTATCAGCGTGCGCTCAAACTGACCGGTATTTTTGGCGTTTATGCGGAAATAGGTGGAAAGCTCCATCGGGCAGGTAACGCCTTTGGGAATATACACAAATGAACCGTCGGTAAACACCGCTGAATTTAAGCAGGCAAAAAAGTTATCGGTATACGGCACCACCGAGCCTAAATATTTTTGCACTAAATCGGGGTGTTCTTTAACAGCTTCGGAAATGGAACAGAATATAATTCCTTTATCAGCCAGCCGCGCGCGGTAGGTTGTGGCAACCGAAACGCTGTCAAAAACGGCGTCCACCGCCACGCCGGATAAAACTTCCTGTTCTTTAAGCGGAATGCCCAGACGATTATAGGTGTCCAGCAGATTCTTATCCACTTCGTCTAAACTCTTTGGTTTGGCTTTTTGCACCGGAGCAGCGTAGTAGCTTAAGTTCTGATAATCTATCTTATCATAAACCAGCTTAGCCCAGCTCGGCTCTTTCATCGTCAGCCAATGGCGGTAGGCTTTTAAGCGGCGTTCCAGCAGCCAGTCCGGCTCATTTTTTTTTGCCGAAATCAAGCGGATAATATCTTCATTCAGACCTTTCGGCGCCGTATCTGCCGCAATATCCGTCACAAAGCCGTATTTATATTTATTGCCGCTAAAGTCTTCTATTTCCGGTTTTTCTGCCAATTTAAACCAATCCTTTGTTTCTGTTTTATAAAACTGACGCATCATACGCAAAACCTGCAAAAAAATCAATAGTTGTTTACTTAATATTTATTTATTTGCGATAAACAAGTAGGTAGTGGAAAAGGAATAAAAATGATTTACGGACTTTTGGGACTGATTATAGTTTTATTGTTTTATGTGGCGCTGCTGCATTTCAGGCTGCATGAAATGAAAGAACTGGTGCAGGAAAGCAATATTTTAACCGCCGCCGAGGATTCGCATGTTCAGCAATCCTATTACCTGAAGTTTAACATTGACAAAGATATGAAAATTACCCAAGTAAACGGCGACACCTTAAAATATGGCGGCTATACCCGCGAAAGCCTGATAGGGCAAAGCATTTTCGGCACTTTGTTCAAAGACGCTCCGGCAAATCATGAAATGCTTGAAGAAAGCTTCCGGCAGCTGAAAAAGAAAAAGCGCATTATTTCATCTGAGCAGGTTTTGCAAAAAGCCGACGGTTCAAAAATTCCGGTTTTGCTGCGCGCCCGCCCGATTCTCAACGAGCTTCTGCATTGCAAAGGCATCAGCTTTTGGGGATATCCGCTCAAACAGCAGCTGAACCTGGAAAAACAGCTGAAACAAGTGCAGGAGCAAGACCAGCTCATCGGCGACATTCTGAACGCCGAAAGTTTTTATAAGTATCTGGACGAGCGCGTAAAAATCTGCAACCGCTATAACCGCCCGCTGCTGCTGATTGTGATTGAGCTGGCTGATATCTATAATTTTATCAATAAAGGCTTTAGCTTTGAAACCGGCGATAAAATGCTGCGTCTGGCTGCGGATGCCTGCATAGAATGCACCGGCAAAGATGTTAAAATCGGCAGGTTTGAACATACAAAAATCGGTATAATATTAGAACAGTTTGAAGATGAAAAAATTGAAGAGCTTACACAGATTCTGTGGGAAAAAATTATCGGCAATATCCGCAAGCTGAATGTGGATAAGGTCAACGCCGGCATGGTCTGCATATATTACGCCCGCCGCAAAAACAATGACGAAGCCGAAAACATGCTGTCGCGCACCCGCAAATATCTTAGCAACAGCTTAGCGATTCATCGTTACGGCATCGGCACCAGAGACAAAAAATAAGGAAGCGCGGAGTTGAAAAAGTTTTTATACATAGCGGTGTTGGTGCTTGGACTTTCTGGATGTGCCGGACGAGGCTGGATTTGGAACGGCTGGAGTTCATCAAACGCTATAACCGTGCAGCGCGGCGATACGCTCTACAGCATTTCCCGCCGTTACAGCGTGCCGCTTAAAGACTTAATCAACGCCAACAACTTGCATGCGCCCTATACTCTGCATGTGGGGCAGGTTCTGAGCCTGCCGGCAAAGCAATACCACACCGTGCAGCGCGGCGACACTCTATATAGCATTTCCCGCCAATATAATGTTGATATAACCTCGCTCAGCCGCGTCAATAATCTGCAAACACCGTATTCCTTAAATGTCGGCGACAGGCTGGTGCTTCCTGCTTCAGTCGGCAATGTTCCGGCTGCTTCATACAGCACGGCGCAGAGTTCGGCTCCTTCCGCCTCTTCTGCCGCGGTTAAAACTGCCTATACGCCGGCAAAATCAGCGCCGGTAACCGACAGCTATGTGGCGCCGAAAGCCCGCAAAACAAAATTTGACTGGCCGGTAAAAGGCACCATAATTTCCGGTTACGGCAACTTGGGCAGCGGACGCAAAAATGACGGTATCAACATCAAGGCCGCGCTTGGAACCAACGTAAAAGCTGCGGATTCGGGAACAGTCGCCTACGCCGGCAACGAGCTTAAAGGATTCGGCAACCTGATTTTGATAAAGCATCCTGACGGCTGGATTACGGCCTATGCCCACAATGACAGGCTATTTGTCAAAAAAGGCCAGAAAGTATCGCGCGGCGAAAAAATCGCCACCGTCGGCAGCACCGGCAGCGTAACCACGCCGCAGCTGCATTTTGAAGTCCGCTCCGGCAAAAAAGCCGTAAATCCGCGCCCATACCTTCCGTAGCGCTTAAAAATTCCGTTAATAACTTGAAATTTTAGTTTTTTATCGCAATAAATTGATGTAAAACTAACGCATAAATTTATGTGAAAGGAGAATAAATATGCTGATTAGTGATGCTTTTGCCTCCGCCGGAGAGGCTGGATTGCAAAGCGGTTCTATGGCTGTGACTTTGACGCAGCTCGGTTTGATTCTGATAATTTTTTACTTTTTCCTCATTCGTCCGCAAACCAAAAAAATTAAGAAACATGCGGTAATGGCCGAAAGTTTGAAAGTCGGCGACCGCGTTTTAACCAGCGGCGGTATTTATGGCAAAATTACCAAGCTTAACGGCTCGGAAGTTATCGTAGAAATCGCAGACGGCGTAAATGTTGTTGTAGAACGCATGACTATCAACGGCATAGCTGCTCCCGAAGCAAAGCAGGCCGAAGCTAAAAAGCCTGCTAAAACAAAAGCTAAAAAAACAAAATAAAAGGAAGAACAGATGTATAAGCTATCTCTGCAAAGAATTTTAATTATCATCGGTATCTGTCTGGTCGGCGTATTTTTTGCAATTCCGAATATTATGCCAAACCAGCAAAATCTGCCAAAATGGTGGCAGCCGATCAGTTTGGGTCTGGACTTGCAAGGCGGTTCAAGTTTGCTGCTGCAGGTTAAAATGGACGATGTTTTAAAAGACAAAATGGGTACATTGGAAGATTCTGTCCGCCAGTCTCTGCGCGAACACAAAATCCGCTATCAGGATTTGAAATCTTCTGACAAAGGCGTATTTGTAAAAATTTCTGACTATGCCGCCCGCGACAAGGCTAAAGAAGCATTCCGCAAGCTTGACCAAGGTTTGGAAGTAACCGAAGACGCTAACGGCGAAGGCTTGGTAACAATCGCTTATAACGAACAAGCCATTACAGCCTTAAAGTATCAGGTAATTGACCAATCCATCGGCATTGTGCGCCGCCGTATTGATGAACTCGGCACCAAAGAGCCAAGCATTCAGGGACAAGGCACCGACCGTATTTTGGTTCAGCTGCCGGGCGTGCAGAATCCGGAAAGCGTAAAAATTTTGCTGGGCAAAACTGCTAAAATGTCTTTCCACTTGGTAGACGAAACCACCAGCGTGGCTCAGGCTAAACGCGGTAAAATCAGTAAGACTTCCCGCGTAATGAACGGTTCTGAGGGCGAACAGTATGTGGTTATCAAAAAGCCGGTTGTCGGCGGCGAAAACTTAACCGACGCCCGCGTTTCATTTGCAGACGGCATGCCGGTTGTAAGTTTCCGTTTCAATACTTTAGGCGGCCGCAAATTCGGCGAAGTAACCAGCAGCCATGTCGGCGAAAGACTGGCTATTGTTTTGGATAATGAAGTTATTTCTGCTCCGAACATTCAAGGTCCGATTACCGGCGGAAGCGGTATTATTACCGGTAACTTTACCACAAAATCCGCCAACGATTTGGCTTTGCTGCTGCGTTCCGGCGCTTTGCCTGCTCCGCTTGAAGTTATGGAAGAAAGAACTGTCGGCGCCGGTTTGGGTGCAGATTCCATTCATGACGGCGTTATTGCTTCAATCGTCGGTCTGATTGCCGTTGTTGTGTTCATGGTAGCCGCTTACGGTTTATTCGGCATCATGGTAGACATTACCGTTTTACTGAATATTGTTTTAATGCTGGGTATTATGAGCTTTATCGGCACAACTTTAACCCTGCCGGGCATTGCCGGTATCATCTTGACAATGGGTATGGCCGTTGACGCCAACATCTTGATTTTTGAACGTATGCGCGAAGAAGTAAACAAAGGCCGCTCTATCCGCGATGCTATCACTTTGGGCTTTACCGAAGCTTACCGCACGATTGTTGACTCCAACCTTACAACCATGGTTGCCGGATTTGTGCTGTTCTATTTCGGCAGCGGTCCGGTCAGAGGATTTGCCGTGACTTTGATTATCGGTATCATCACATCTATGTTTACATCAGTAACGGTAAGCCGTTTGCTGGTAGAAGCTTGGATGGCTAAGTTTAAACCGACTAAACTTCCACTCTAAAAGAAAAGGATAATAAAAAATGAAAATATTTAGTTGGATTATAAAAGATACAAGTATTGACTTTTTAGGCTACCGCAAATTGGCTTATGCTTTGTCAGCCGTTTTGTTTGCTGCATCTATCGCCAGCGTTGCCGTACGCGGCTTTAACTATGGCATTGACTTTTCCGGCGGCGTGCTGATTGAAGTTAAAAGCAAAAACGGACCGGTTGATGTGGATAAAGTCCGCAGCGAACTGGACACCTTAAAGCTGGACGAGCTGAACCTGCAGTCTTTCGGCGACGCTCAAGATGAGCTTATGATTAGAGCGCAGGCGAACAATGCCGATGAAGAAAGCCAGCGCGTGGCTGTTAAGCAGATTAAAGAAATGCTGGACAACGATTTTACTTTTGAAAGAATAGAATCCGTTGGTCCTCAAGTCGGCGACGAACTGAAGCTTTCCGGGATTTTAGCTTCTGTATTTGCCATGCTGGCTATCAGTATGTATATCTGGTTCCGCTTTGAATGGAAATTCGCTGTCGGCGCCTTGGTCGGCTTGTTCCACGACCTGCTGATTACGGTCGGTTTGGTTTCCATTTTCCACTTGGATTTCAGCTTAACCACCATTGCCGCTATTTTGACTTTGGCCGGTTATTCGGTAAACGATACGGTTGTAACCTATGACCGTGTGCGTGAAAACCTGCAGAAATACAAAAAAATGCCGCAATATGACTTGTTAAACAAGAGTATTAACGACATTTTCTCCCGTACAATTTTGACAGGCGTTACCACATTTTTAGCCTCTGTGGCTCTGCTGGTGTTCGGGGGCGATGCTCTGCGCAGCTTTGCCTTTGTAATTACCTCAGGTATCATTATTGGTACATTCTCCTCTATTTTCATCTGCGTACCGGTAATCAATATGTTTGATTTGCGTGCAACTCCTGATGAAAAAGACATAAATCCGTTTGGAAATGTCCAGTAATTATAAATACGCTTAGGCAAAAGACAGCTCATTAAATTGAGCTGTCTTTTTGTTTTGGCTTCTTAATTATAAAATTGTCTTTACTTTCCGGCTTTATTCCGATAAAATTATAATTGGATAGGCGATAGCTTGTCTAGGGCGTAGTAACCCTGTGCAATATCAGTCGTTGAGCATAAACGACTTTAATTTGTTATGCCGATTTTCTGTTTATTGGACGGATGTCGGCTAAATAAGGCTATGTGCTGAATAAGCCGAGCCGTTTGATATTGCACGGTTTACTAACATCCGCCCGCCATTTTGGTGGGTTTTGTTTTATGTAACAAATTAAACGGAGTTAGAAATATGTATAAGAATTTTGAAAAAGGACGGTCTATGATAGAGATGCTGGGCGTGCTGGCGATAATTGGAGTGCTATCAGTTGGAGGCATTGCCGGATATTCAAAAGCCATGGAAAAGTATAAGTTAAATAAACTCATTCAAGAATATAATTATTACATTTTTGGTATGCTTGATTACATTGAAGAAGCAAGACGTTTAACAAAATCAGGAACCGCAAATATGGTTGGAATGCAAAGTTTCGCTGAAGCAGCAAATCTTGTACCCAAAAGCTGGAACGGTGTTATTGATTCTATGGGAAATTATTTTGGACCGTTTTCAAGAAATACCCATTTATCATTTGACTTATATATCGGAGCTCAAAAGAGAAATGAAAACGGCGCTATAGTTTCGGCATCATATTCAGATAAATTCTGTACTGCAGTCCTTTCTAATGTTATACAGCCTTTACACTATTCATTACATAGCGTAATTATGACTTTAGGCAGTTCGGTTAAATACTACGGCGACAGCACCTGCTCAGATGAACGCTTATGTTTAGCAGATTTAAAACCGACTGAAATTCACAGCCTTTGCAAAACCTGTTTAAAAGATGAACACCCTTGTTACATAGTGCTGCAATTTTAATAATTATTTCTGAAAACTATCGCAACAATCTTAGAGAAGATTTCATTTTATATTTGACTTTTTTCCGGTTGACTTATGGAGTGCGGCTGGTGTAGAATAAATGCTGTAAATTAACTTAATTTTAGAGGAAAGAAAGATGAAAAATAAGCTAAGCAAAGGTCTCTCTCTCTCTCT